>DATCGK010000133.1:0-4407 GCA_036508975.1 Candidatus Limnocylindrales bacterium | reverse complement strand
CGGGAACGCTGAGGCGACCGCCGGGCAGACGCAGATCGTTTGATTGACGGACCCTTCGCGCGCATCGAGGCCGTCGTCGGCTCGGAGCATCGCCTGACGCTGGTCGCCCGTGACCTCATCGCCCATTTCGAGGATCGCCTGGCGGCCATGGACGGCAAGGCGATGGTCGTCATCATGAGCCGCCGGATCGCCGTGGACCTGTACCGCGAGATCGCGATGCTTCGCCCGGATTGGGTCCTCGATGACGACGCCGGGGGCGCGCTCAAGGTCGTGATGACGGGGTCGGCCACTGACCCGCTCGACTGGCAGCCGCACATCCGCAACAAGGGCAGGCGTGAGGCGCTCGCCGCGCGGTTCCGCGATCCCGCCGACCCGTTCCGCGTGGTCATCGTCCGAGACATGTGGCTGACGGGGTTCGACGCGCCCTCGCTCCACACGATGTACCTCGACAAGCCGATGCGCGGGCACGGCCTGATGCAGGCGATCGCCCGCGTCAACCGCGTCTTCCGCGACAAGCCGGGCGGCCTCGTCGTGGACTACCTCGGGCTCGCCGACGAGCTGCGCAAGGCACTCGCGATCTACACCGAGAGCGGCGGCACCGGGCGGACGGCGATCGACCAGCGCGAGGCGGTCGCGCTGATGCTCGAGAAGTACGAGATCTGCTGCGGCCTGTTCCACGGGTTCGACCGGTCGCGCTGGGTGAGCGGGTCGGCGGACGAGCGCGTCTCGCTCCTGCCGACGGCCCAGGAGCACATCCTCGCGCAGGAGGACGGCAAGGCCCGCCTGCTCCAGGTGGTCACCGAGCTCTCGGCCGGGTTCGCGCTGGCCGTGCCGGCGGACGAGGCGCTCGAGATCCGCGACGACGTCGGGTTCTTCCAGGCGGTCCGCTCCGTCCTCGCCAAGAGCATCACCACCGAGCGGAGGAGCGACGAGGAGCTCGACCACGCGATCCGCCAGATCATCAGCCGCTCGGTCGCGTCCGATGAGGTGATCGACATCTTCGCCGCCGCGGGCTTGAAGAAGCCTGACATCTCGATCCTGTCCGACGAGTTCCTCGCCGACGTCCGCGGGCTCCCGCAGCGCAACGTCGCCGTCGAGCTCCTGCGCAAGCTCCTCGCCGGGGAGATCAAGTCCCGTGGCCGGCGGAACGTCGTCCAGGCGCGCTCCTTCGCCGACCTCCTCGAGCAAGCGCTCCGCCGCTACCAGAACCGGGCCATCGAGACGGCCCAGGTCATCGAGGAGCTGATCGCGCTCGCCAAGGAGCTCCGCGCCGCGAGCGCCCGAGGCGAGGCGCTGGGCCTGACCGAGGACGAGCTCGCCTTCTACGACGCCCTCGAGACCAGCGACAGCGCCGTGGCGGTCCTCGGTGACGCCGAGCTCCTCGCCATCGCTCGCGAGCTGACCGAGCAGGTCCGCGCCAACGTCACCATCGACTGGACCGTCCGCGAGAACGTCCGCGCCCAGCTCCGCGTCCTCGTCAAGCGGATCCTGCGCAAGCACGGCTACCCGCCCGACAAGCAGGAGAAGGCCACGCAGCTCGTCCTCGAACAGGCCGAGGCGCTGTCGGAACTGTGGGCCGTGGCGTGACCCTCGCCCGGTTTGACGGGTTAGGAGATAGGGCCAGACGAAACGCGCCGCCAGTCCAATTGCGGCAAGGGTGGGCGTCGTCAATGCGCGTCGCCGCACGCGTTGCGCCGACGCCAGACCATACGGTCGTGCCTACCCTGTGGCCGGTGTTGTCGGCGGTTGGCTAGCTGCGTGTTGGCCCTCGGCGGGTTCGGTGACATCGGGTCGGGTCGCACTGACCGGGAAGTGCTGCCGCGCCGGGGCCGTCTGCTGGACGGGGAAGTACTGCTGTGCCGGCGACTGCTGCTCTGGCTGGGATTGCTGTGGCGCATGGTATTGCTGTGGCGCCGGGTATTGCGACTGAGCAGGGTTGGGCTGGGCCGAATGGAGCTGCTGGCCAAGGTACTGACTTGAGGCCGGGGGCTCACGGTACTCATAAGTGACTGTCAGTGTCCCTGCCGGTTTCACGATCAGCATGTACGCGATGATCAGCAGTCCGAAGCCGATGAGCAGGATGCAGAGGACCGCGACCGCCCAAGCGCCGCAGCCCCACTGCCCCTGAGCCCAACTCTGCGAAGACGGGTAGTAATGCTGCTTGGCGAGCTTCTCAGCGTCCCTGGCGAACTCCTTGGTCGTATCGGCTTGCTGCTTTCCTTTGTAGACACGAACGATCGTGCCCGGTTTGCCCATCGACGGACTCCCTCAGGACGAAGGCTGACGTTAGGTGACGAGGCGTGAATCTACGTGGCGATTGGGTTGTGCTGCTAGGGCTGGCGCCTCCTCGCCGCCGGGACCAGCCCCAACGGCGAAACGGGGGCGCTGCGCCGGGACGAGTCCGGGTCAGCGGCGTTTCGCCCTTGTCCCCCCTCTCCCGTCAAACGCCCCCGGGCGTGAAGGGATGTCGCCGTGACTGAACACGGTCTCGGGGAGCCCCTCGCGCCCCAGGCCGGCAACGAGTCCCTGCGGATACCCCCTGCTCACGCTGGCTGAAGGCCGGGCGGCTGCGCCGTCCAGGTTGCCGCGGCGAGACGAGCCGCGTAGGATCCGGTGCACGCTTCCGTCAGTGCGGCGTCGGACGGCATCGCCGGCCGTGGTCCCGCCATCCGGCGGTGCGTGTGGCGAAGCAGGTTCGATTCCTGCCTCACGCTCGTCGCGCCGGGCCCGCGGCAACGCGACGGGCCGGCGGCCATGCAGGGCCTTGCGCCCTCCGCCGCCGGGCCGGGGTCCGGCGCACGGGTGTCTCGAACCGAGGTGTGATGGTGGAACTGCTGGTCGTCCTCGCCGCGATGCTCGTCATCGGCCTCGTGGTCGCTCTCGCGATCCGGACCTTCGTGTCGGTCACGGTGGTCCACGACTATGAGCGGGGGCTCCGCTTCCAGGGTGGGCGTCTGACGGGGCTCGCGAATACGGGCTCCCACCTGACCGTCCGGCCGTTCTCCGAGATGCAGCTGCTGGATGTCCGCCCCACGATCGTGCCCGTGGACGGCCAGGAGATCCTGACGGCCGACGGTGTCACGGCCAAGATCAGCCTGACCGCCCGGTATGTCGTGGGGGACGCCGTCGCCGCGGTGACCCGCGACGCCGACTTCCGCCGGACCCTCCACCTCCTGCTCCAGCTGGCGCTCCGCGACGCGGTCGCGGGCCGGACGCTGGAGGAGGTGCTCGCGGCGCGCCGCGTCCTGGGGAGCGAGGTCCGGGAGGCGTGCGCGCCGCGGCTGACGGGGCTGGGCGTGGAGCTCCTCGAGGTCGAGGTCCGCGACGTCATGCTCCCCGCAGAGCTTCGACGGGCGTTCGCCGGCGTGGTGGCCGCGCGCAAGGAGGGACAGGTGGCGCTCGAGCGGTCCCGCGCCGAGACCGCGTCCCTGCGCAGCCTGGCAAACGCGGGGCACATGCTCGACGAGAACCCGGGGCTTCTCCAGCTCCGGATCCTGCAGCAGCTGGGCGACTCCCCCGGCACCACGGTGGTCTACGGTGTCGCAGATCGGGTCGTGACCAGGGCGCCGGCACCGGCGGCCCCGCGCGGACGCGGCGCACGCGCCGGCACGGACGACGCGCCGGCACGGACGACGCCCCGGCGTAGGCGAGCTGATTCGCCGAATTGACCTGCACGCCAAGTGCAGCGGCGGTCGTCAAGGCGGCATCAGGCCGCTGACGCGCAGTCCTCGACGCCCTGACGGGTCTCGCGGGCATGCGCGACCGCGGCCTGATCACGCTAGAGGGAGGTCCCAGAGCATTGGGCGTCAGCTCTCCGGTGTGGGGTTCGGTGGCGTGTCCATGTTGAGCCCGGCGACGGCCGGATCGATGGCCCCCAGCCGACCGAGCCGCATCGTTTGGACTTCGCCGGCAGATATGAGCTGGTACAACGACGACCGCGAGATCGCCAGCAATTCGGCCGCCTCGGCGATTCGACGCAGGAGGCGGCCGGCCGGCTCAGGCTCGCCCCGGGCCGGCGGTGGTGGTTCCGGAATGCGGAGCGGCCACGTGGGCTCGTCGACGACGAGAGCGCGTGTCCACAGGCTGGGCATCGGATTGCGGAGCCAGGCATGTGGTTCACCTCCGGGGCGCGGATTTCATCGCCGCCACGTTAGGCAGACTCCGCACGGCCCAGCAGAGGACCGGCGCGTTTCGGGTTCCCTTATCTCCTAACCCGTCAAACCGGGCGAAGGACCGATCCGGGGGTTCCGGTCGTGCGGATCTCACGCTGCCAGCGGCCCCCGGGCGCCCTACGCGGCCAGCTGGTCACGGAGCTTGACGCGGGCCCTGCTCATCATCGTGCGCGTCGCGCAGTCCGAGCGGCCGATGGCTGCCGCGATCTCCGCCCCGGCATACCCGTTCGCCGCC
>DATCGK010000132.1:0-2246 GCA_036508975.1 Candidatus Limnocylindrales bacterium | reverse complement strand
GGGTGGCCTCTGGTGTTCCCCCTGGCCGGGGTCGCGATCCCGCTCGGGCTCGCCGTCTACCGACGTCGCTCGCCCGCCGGTCTCCGCGTCGCGTGGCTGTGGCTGCCGGCCGCGGTGGCGGTGGGCGCGGCGTTGGCAATGCTGGGGTACGAGGCCGCCCGCGTGGGGTCGGTACGTTACTACGGCGTCAAGGTGCTGTGCGCGGCCACGCTGGTCGCCGGCTCGGTTGCCCTGGTGACGAGCGCCTACGTGCTGGACGGCCTCCTCAGGCGCCGGACGCAGCCCATCGCCGTGAGCGTGGCCGCCGCCGTCCTCACCGCCGTAATGCTGCTGTGCGACGGCGGCCCCGTTCGGCTCGGGCCGCTGCAGGCCTCGCCGGGCGGCGCCGCCCGGGCCTACATCGCCTCCGCCGGGCCCGAACAACGGCAGCGACTATCGGAGGCCATTCGGGCGTCGTGCACGGCCATCGCCGGGAGACCTGGCGAGTATTACCTGCTGGTGGCGGGCGCGACCCACGACGACCTCGTCCGCGCCAATGTCTGGCTCATCACCTGCGGCCTCGACTGGGGCTCGCCGGACCACTCCCCCGTCCTGCGCGAGCTGCTGCCCGACCAGTTCGAGGACGGCCGCACGATCATCGACCTCCCCGTCGACACCCGCCGGATCCTGCAGGCCCGGCCCCGTGCCCGGGTGATCGTGTCCACCGCCGTCGCACCGCTGGCCCGCCTGGGACTGACCTCCGCCGAGAAGGACCGCGTCGTCAGCTACTGAGCGACCGCTCCCTGGCGCCGTCCCGAGGCCCGACGGAGTGCCGGGCCTCCCCGGGCACGTCCCGGGTGACAGAATGGCCGGCTCAGACGGCGCCGGGATTGGTGGCGACGTACTCCCAGGCGGGTGCGTCGCTCGGCGTAGGCCTGTTGTGGACGGCGCCGTTGTCGTTGCCGTTGATGTATGCGGGCTCTTCATAAACGAGGGTGTAGTCCTGGGCCGGTGAGCCTGGCCGGAGTCGGCGGCGCGTCGTTGCGGGGGTGAGGGTCGAGGTCGTCAGGTCAGCGACGTTCGATCGATGGTTGACCAAGCTCAAAGACTGACGCGCCGCGGCCCGTGTCCTCGTCCGCCTCACCCGTCTAGCTGCCGGGAACCCGGGAGACGTACGACCGGTCGGCGCCGGAGTCTCCGAGATCCGCATCGACTACGGCCCGGGCTACCGGGTGTACTACCTCCAAGAAGGCCAGCAGCTGATCCTGCTGCTCTGCAGCGGGGACAAGTCCACCCAAGCCGACGACATCAAGACCGCACACCGCATCGCCGAACAATGGCGCAGACAAGGAGCAGACACATGACCACTCCAGTGGAGTCCTTCTCGCCGTTCGATGCCGCCGACTACCTGACCAGCGTCGACGACATCGTGGCCTACCTCGAGGCCGTGGTCGAAGACGCCGACGACGACCCGGCCCTGATCGCCCAGGCTCTCGGAGCCGTGGCACGGTCCCGCAACGTCAGCGATCTGGCCCGCCGGGCCGGCATGAGCCGCGAAGGCCTGTACAAGGCACTTTCCGCCGACGGCAACCCCAGCTTCGCCACCGTTCTCAAGCTCTCAAAGGCGCTAGGGCTCAGAGTCCACTTCGAGTCCGTCGCCTGAATCTGGCGTGACTAAGTTGTGCATATGTTGCGCGGAGCCCCGAGTTTTGGGTATTTCCCCTAGTCAAACGGGTGGGCGTAACTGGGTTCGAACCAGCGACCTCTTCGGTGTGAACGAAGCGCGCTACCACTGCGCCATACGCCCCTGCGGTGGACAACGATAGCCGACGGAATGCAGTCGCCGCATCCGGCCTTGAGCGGCAGACTCTGCTCATGACGATCGAGGTACGAGCGGCCCACGCCGACGACGCCGACGCACTCACGCGGCTCCGCGTGTCCATGTTCGAGGCGATGGGCGACGCGCGCCTCAGCGATCCCGCGTGGCAGCAGGCCGCGCGCCGGTGGTTCGTGTCCCACGTGGACGACCCGGACGTGGCGTTGCGCGTCGTCGAGGTCGACGGTGAGATCGTGGCGGGGGCCGTCTGCCATGTCCGTACGCACCTTCCTTCGCCCGGGAACGTGAGCGGACGGCTCGCCACGATCTCGAACGTCTCCACCTTCGCGGAGCACCGCGGGCACGGGTACGGGCGGCTCGCGTTCGAGGCTGTTCTCGCCTGGGCGCAGGACTCGTCGCGGGCTGAGGTGGCTGATCTGTTCGCCACGGG
>DATCGK010000131.1:0-3798 GCA_036508975.1 Candidatus Limnocylindrales bacterium | reverse complement strand
CGAGCCGGTCCCGGCGGCGGTCTTCGGTGCCTACCTCGTGGTGCTCGTCCTGTTGCTCGCGACCGACCTCGATCAGCGCCTGCTGCCGGACGTGATCACTCTGCCGGCCATCCCGCTCGCGCTCGTCTTCGACCTGCTCGGCCTGAACCCGCTGGTGCCGCCGGGTGTTCTCCCGATTGCCATCGTGGTGGCGATCGCCGTGCCCGGCCTGATGTACCTGATCTCGATCCCGTTCGGCGCCGGCGCGTTCGGCCAGGGCGACGTCAAGCTGCTGGTGTCGGTGGGCCTGCTCGCCGGGCCGTTCCGCATGTTCTCCGGCGTGGTGTACGGGGCGTTGCTGGCAGGCGTGGTGATCGTGGCGCTCCTGGCCCTCCGGCGGATCACCCTGAAGAGCTACATCCCGTTCGGGCCGTTCCTGATCTTCGGCGCCGTCTGGGCGATCCTCGCCATCCCGTAGCGGGCCGCTTGCGGGGGGGGGTCATCGCGGGCCTCCCGCAGGCTCCCTTGCCACGCGCTGGTAGACTTGCCGCGTACGCCGGTTCAGGTCGTCTCGGGAGGTGCCCTCCGGGGCGGCGCCGTATCCGGCGAGCGTGCACCAGGTTTCGCCGCTCGGGCCTCGGTCTCCGCGGCGGGGACGATATGAACGCTCGCACGAGATGAGGACGCCAGCTCGTTGACCCGCCACAACGCTGCGCAGCACCTTCCGCGGTCCGGTCGCCGCCACCGCCACCGCCTCTTCGCCGCCCTCCTGGTCCTGCCCCTGGTCTTCGGCCTGTTCGCTGCCCCTGCGATCGCCCCCGGGCCGGTGCAGGGTGACGAGTTGTCCGACGCACAGGCCCAGCAGGCGGCGCTCGCGAAGAAGATCCAGCAGCAGAAGGCGCTCATCGCGGGCCTCAACAGCTCACAGGCCTCGCTCCAGGGCCGGATCGCCGTCACGACGGGCCAGCTGAACGGGATCACGGACAACCTGGCAGCCACCCGCAAGCAGGTCAACGCCCTGGCCAAGGACATCGACAAGGTCAAGGCGGACTACACCGACCTGGTCAACCAGCTTGGGGACCTCGATCTGCAGCTCAAGAGCATCGGGCAGATGGAGGAGCAGAAGAAGGCCGAGCTCGGCCAGCGCAAGGCGGAGCTGTCCCAGCGTATCCGCGACGCCTGGGAGGCGGAGCGGACCTCGCTGCTGGAGACGTTCCTGTCCGGCGCCACGTTCACCGACATGCTCAAGGAGATGAGCTCGCAGCTGGACGCCGCCGAGCAGGACCGGGCCCTGGCGCAGCAGATCGCCCTCGACCGCGAGACCCTCCTGTCCCTGCACCAGACGGTGGTGGCGACGCGCGCCCAGACGAACACGCTGCGCCAGGAGACGGCGGTCCAGAAGCAGAAGCTGGACGCGCATCTCGCCGCGCTGGAGAAGGCACGCGCGAAGCTCGTCAAGCTCGAGAAGGCGGCGAAGGCCGCGCTGGCCCAGCAGAAGGCCCAATACGCGAAGATGTCCGCGGACAAGGCGAAGCTGCGCACGGCCATGGCCGCGGCCGCGGCCGCGAAGAAGAAGCTCCAGCGCAAGATCGACAGCCTGGTCGCCCAGCAGTTCAACAACGGCAACATCCCGTCCCAGTACAACGGGACCCTCCGCTGGCCGATGTCGGGCTCGGTCACACAGGACTTCGGCTGCACGGGCTTCTCGTGGGAGCCGCCCTTCGGGAACTGCGCCCACTACCACCAGGGCATCGACATCGTGGCTCCGTATGGGACGGCCGTCCACGCCTCGGGGTCCGGCCGGGTCGTGTACTGCGGCTGGAACTACGCCGACGGGGCCGACCCGGCCTGGATCGTGATCATCGCCCACAGCTCGTCGCTGACGTCCTGGTATGCGCACATGACGCCGAGCTGTCCGGTGCACGCGGGATCCACGGTGAGCGCGGGCGAGGTGATCGGGCACGAGGGCAACACCGGCCACTCGACCGGGGCGCACCTCCACTGGATGATCGAGTTGAACGGCAACTTCGCGAACCCGCGCCTGTTCACCTGATGCGATCGGCCCCGCCGCGAACGCCGGCGGGCTCCGCCGTTCCGACGCGCGGTGTTAGGATCGCGACGAAGCCCCCCAGCGCGCGGAGGAACGACGGTTGGCCAAGCCGGTGATGGCGGTGATCCTTGCGGGCGGCGAGGGTGAGCGTCTCTCGATCCTGTCGTCCATCCGGGCGAAGCCCGCGGTCCCGTTCGGTGGCAAGTACCGGATCATCGATTTCACGCTGTCCAACTGCGTGAACTCCGGGATCGACGACGTCGTCGTACTGACCCAGTACAACCCGCGTTCCCTCAACGATCACATCGGTCTCGGGCGCCCGTGGGACCTTGACCGCAACACGGGCGGCGTGAAGCTGCTGCAGCCCTACATCAAGCGCGGCCGCGTGGCGATGTGGTACCGCGGTACCGCGGATGCCGTGCTCCAGAACTTCAACGTGATCGAGCACGACGCGGGCGATACAGTCCTCGTCCTGGCGGGCGACCACATCTACAAGATGGACTACACGCCCTTCCTGGCGGCGCACCGGCGGCACCGCGCGGACGTGACGATCGCCGTCCGCCGCGTCCCGCTGGCCGAGGCGAGCCGGATGGGCGTGCTGGCCCTGGACGAGCAGGACCGCGTCATCGAGTGGCAGGAGAAGCCCAAGCAGCCCAAGAGCGACCTCGCGTCGATGGGCGTCTACGTCTTCAGCAAGCGGGCCCTGCGGCGCTGGCTGGCCGAGGACCGGACGGACTTCGGGGCGAACGTGATCCCGGCCATGCTCGCCGGGGGCGCGCGTGTGTTCGGCCATCACTTCGACGGGTACTGGCAGGACGTGGGGACGATCCAGTCGTTCTGGGAGGCCAACATGGCGCTCCTGGACGACAACCCCGAGCTGGACCTGTACGACCGTGAGTGGCTGATCCACACGCGGTCCGAGGAGCGGGCACCGGCGAAGGTCGGGCCCACGGCCCAGGTCCACCGGAGCCTGATCTCGCATGGCTGCGTGATCAACGGGACGGTGGTGAACAGCGTGCTTTCCCCCGGCGTGCGCGTTGACGTGGGTGCCGTGGTGCGGGACTCGATCGTGATGTTCGACAGCGTCATCCGCAGCGGGGCGGTCGTGGACCGGGCGATCCTGGACAAGGAGGTCGTGGTCGGCCAGGGCGCCATCGTGGGTGACGGTCCGGACTTCGACACGCCGAACAAGGCCGAGCCCGGCCGTCTCAACACCGGGATCACGGTCGTGGGCAAGCAGTCCGTGGTGCCGCGGGGGACGCGCCTCGGACGCAACGTGAAGGTCGGTGAGAAGGTCCGCGCGGCGGACTTCGGCACCCGGACCGTCAAGTCCGGGGGGACCGTGGAGCGCAAGGCGCCGGCCCGTGGCGCGGATCGCGACGGCTCCGCCGGCGAGCCACCGGCCCGCGTGAGCGTGATCGGCAAGGACTGACCCCGGGCGGCGGGCCGGCCGCGCAGGGAACCAGCCGGCCCGGAGGGCGCGATCCCGAGGACCGGCTGACCGACGCCTGGCGGGGTGATCCGGCGCCCTCGGGTAGACTCCGCGCCATGTCCACAGCCCCCCGGGCGTCGGCCTGTGCCGCGACCGACGTCGAGGCCTGGCTCGGCGAGCTCGGCCTGGAGCCCCTGGAACGCGCCGACCGTGAGGGTGTCACCTCGTGGGACCTCGTCCTCGACGGGCGTCGCCGCGCGCGCCTGCGGATCACCGTGATCCTGGATCCGGGCCTGGCACTCATCTGTTGGGCGCACTATGCACCGCCGATCAACGA
>DATCGK010000130.1:0-35050 GCA_036508975.1 Candidatus Limnocylindrales bacterium | reverse complement strand
AACGTGGCCGAGTGGACGGGCGTGGTGGAGGCACTCAAGCTCGCCCAGCGCCTGGGCGCCGAGAAGGTGGACCTGTTCCTCGACGCCAAGCTGATCGTCGAGCAGCTCCACGGCCGGTGGCGGGTGAAGGACGCAAAGCTGCAGCCGCTCTGGGCGGAGGCAAAGGCGATGCTGGCCGGTTTCAAGCGCTGGTCGGCAACGCACGTGCCTCGGGCGCAGAATTCCACGGCGGACCGGCTGGCCAACGAGGCGCTGGACCGGGTCGCGGCGGGCGGGCCGATGCGTGTCGCCCGGGCGAGGCGCGTGACGCCGGAGGTCTGAGCCGGGGCACCGGGAAGAGGAGGGGAGCACGCCATGCGGACCGTCGTCTGCTACGGGGACTCGAACACGCATGGCGCCGACCCGGTGACGCTGGAGCGCTTCCCGCGCGACGTCCGATGGCCTGGCGTTCTCGCCGCCGACCTTGTCGGGCTTGCGGACGTGATCGAGGAGGGGCTGAACGGCCGGACCACGATCTGGGACGACCCGTTCCTGGACGGGCGGAATGGCCGGCCGTACCTGCTGCCGTGCCTTCGGTCGCACGCGCCGGTGGACGTGCTGGTCCTGATGCTGGGCACGAACGACCTCAAGTCGATCTTCGGGCGGCAGGCGGGCGAGATCGCGTCAGGAGTTGGCGCGCTGGTCGACCTGGCCCGGACATCGGGGACGGGGCCCGACGGTGGTGCGCCACGCGTGCTCGTCGTGGCTCCGCCCCGGCTCGGCTCGACAACCGGGACGTCGGAGCTGTGGGGCTTCGGCGCCGCGCGGGCGGTCAGCGAGCAGCTGCCGCGTCTGTACCGGGCCGTGGCCGAGATGAAGGGTGCGGCGTTCCTGGACGCGTCGGCGCTCGTCGGCGGGGACCCGGCGGATGGCGTGCACCTCAGCGCGGTCGCGCACGGGATCCTGGGGCGCGTGGTGGGGGCCGCGGTCCGGGACCTGCTGGGGCTCGCACCGAGGCCGTGAAGCGCGCGCTGGCCATCGTGGGTGCACTGGCGATCCTGGTGCTCGGCTGTGGAACCGATGGACAGGTGCCGTTCGATGATCGTCCGTGGAAGCTCGTGGAAATCGGGGGAGCGGCACCGGTTGCCGAGGCCGGGATCTCGTTCGGCAGTGACGGCCGCTACCAGGTGCATCCCGGCTGCAACAGTGGCGGCGGCTCGTACACGGTTGACGGCAACCGGCTCTCGCTCGGCCAGGGGATCCTGACCGCGATGGCGTGTGGGGAGCCTGCGGACAGCCAGGAGCGGGCGTTCCTCGCCGTCCTCGGCGCCTCGCCGACCTTCCAGATTGAGCGTCAGACCGGCCGCCTGCGGATCACCTCCGGCAGCGAGACCCTCGTCTTCGTGACGCCCTGACGCGTGGCCTGCAATGCGGGTGCGAGCGAGACGGCGGGATGATTGCGCGTCGGCCGGGCAACCGGTCGGCGTGAGGTCGCCCCCGGGTTCCCGCACCGCCGCTACCACGCGCCCCCTGCCAGATAGTCACAGGACGACTGCAGGTCAGCCTCCAGGGCCCGAATCGCTGACAGATCCGGTTCCTGACGACTACCTGGCAGGGAGTCGTCAGGAACCAGCGGCGCGCCCGGACGACCAGTCGTCCTTTGATTGGGTGGCGGAGATTGCGCCGGACGTGCCTCGTGCGGGGCAATGGAGCACCGTCGCGGCCATCCGCGCCCGGTCGCGCGTACAATCCGCGGGCCAGCGAGGCGGCCGGATGGTCGCGCGTCGGCCGGGCAACCGGTCGGCGTGAGGAAAGTCCGAGCTCCCCAGCGCAGGGTGGCGGGTAACGCCCGTCCGCCGTGAGGCGAGGACCAGTGCCACAGTGACGATGCCGGCCCCTTGGGGCCGGAGTGAAACGCGGCAAACTCCACCCGGAGCAAGGCCAAATAGGAGGGCGCAACCCCGGCTCGCCGGGGGGAGAGGCGCGCTGCCCAGCCCTCGGGTCGGCCGCATGAGCCGTCGGGCAACCGGCGGCCCCAGATGGATGACCGTCACCGCGGCGTGAGCCGCGGTACAGAACTCGGCTTACAGGCCGCCTCGCTGGCGCCCCGCCGCGCCCGGGTCCGCGAAGTGCGGCCTTGTTCGGCTCCGGCCGCGATCAGTCCTCGTCCGCCCGGAAGATATGCGCGGCCGTGCACGCGTTGCAGATCGGCGTGCTGGTGTCCAGGTCGCCGATCGGCACCGGCACCTTGCGGTCCGGGTAGAGGCACTCCACCTCGTAGATGCGCTCGTGGGGGCGGTCGAGCGAGATCAGGCGCCGGTAGGTGCACCGCTTGATCCGGTGCGGCGCGAGGCGCGACAGATCGGCCTCGGGGGGCGGTTGACTGACCGGCGTGGCGAGCTCGAGCGCCATGGGAGCGGTGACTGCCTCCGGGCATGCTGGGCGATCGCTACCGTAAGCCCACTGCAACGGGTTTCAACCACAGCGGAGCTGGAGCCTACCACCCGCGATTCCGAGTCAGCAAGGTGCCGGAGGTACTAGACTCGCGGCGGTCAGGGGGGTCCGTTTCAATCACCGGGAGGTTCGGAGCTGAGCGAGGAGCAGACCGGGGATAGCGGCGGTGTCGTCTGGCCTGAATCGCCCGAGGCCGTCGACGCGGACACCGGGCCGCGCCCCACGCTGCCAGCCCTGGACGACGCCGGGCGCTCGGTGGATGCGTCCGTCTGCCCCTTCTTCCGGCGGGAGGTGGACGGCGTCCTGGGGACACCGGTGCCCGAGCCGGATGACGCCAACCGGTGCATCGCGATCGGGGCGCCCCGTCAGCAGTCCGCGCGCCAGCAGGAGCTGGTCTGCCTCCGTCCGGCCCATGCCGACTGCCCACGATACCTGCGAGGCTTCGTCGTCGAGGTGGAACAGCCGGCGCCCAGCCGATTCCCGGCGGTGCCGCGCGCAACGCTTGCTGCGCTCCTCATCCTGATCCTGAGCGCGGGGATCTCGTTCGGGTTCGTGCTCCAGCGAGGCGGCATCGACCTGCCAGCCCCGGAGGGCAGTCCCACGGAGACAGCCGTGGCTGCGATCGGGACGGCGGTGCCCGTGCCGACGGATGCGGCAATGGCCACGTCGACGCCAGGGCCCACGGCTGCCCCGCCGGCGACCCCGGGCCCGACACCGACCCCGACGCTGGCCCCGACACCGACTCCAACGCTGGCCCCGACCCCGACGGCGACCCCGGCACCCAGCCCAACGAACGCTCCCGCTGCGACGCCGGCCAGCGACCGGTACAAGGTCCTGAAGGCGTGCCCCGATCGGGTCGGCTGCTGGATCTACACGGTCCGTGCCGGCGACAACCTGTTCAGCATCGCCAACTGGTTCGGGGTTCCGCTCAGGACGGTCTACGCCTGGAACCCGAGGTACCCCGCAGCCCGGCTGCGCGCGGGGGACCAGCTGAGGATGCCGCCACCCACCCGGTAGGCGGGCGGAGCTGCCCGCGAGCCCGCTGGTTCACCGGCCCGCTGACGCGGCGGTCGACGCCATCCCCTAGCCATCGGCCCTGACCCACGGCCCGAGTGGCGACCTGCCGATCCGGGGCCATTGCGCTGGTGGTTGCCCGACGGTCCGACACCGCCCTCCGACCGGCTGGTGCTCACGGCGCCGGTCTCCGGGTCGCCCAAGGCGCCCGTATCGCCAAGATCGCCCGTGGATCGACGCCGCCCTGGGCTCCCACGTGCGAAATGGCCATTGACGGACCCTCTTTGGGCGCTAGAATGCCAGAAGTGGCGCAAAGTGGCAGAAAGTGGGGAATGACCCGCCGGACGGGATCCCTCCCCAGGTTGATCCCACCACCAGCGCCCACGACGTCAGGGAGGCGGATCGGTGTTCACCGGCGAGTACCGGCACGCGGTCGACGTGAAGGGGCGCATCGCCGTCCCGTCGCGGTTCCGCGCGCAGCTCGACGGTGGGACGGTGGTCGCGAGGTGGCTCGACAGCTGTCTCGCGATCTTCCCGATGGCGGCCTGGGAGGAGCTCGCGGCGAAGGTCGGGAGCCTGCCCATGACCGACCCGAATGCCCGCCTGCTGCAGCGCCAGCTGTTCGCCGGGGCCTTCGAGACGGAGCTCGACCGCCAGGGTCGGGTGCTCGTTCCGCAGGGGCTCCGCGCGTTTGCCGGTCTCGAGGACGAGGCGATGGTCCTGGGCTCCCGGGAGCACGCCGAGATCTGGGCACCGGCCCGCTGGGCCACCTACAGCGAGAGCCTCGACAACCCGGACGCCTTTGCGCTGGCGATCGCCGGGCTGGGGATCTGACGTCGAACCACATGCGCTTCCAGGGTCCGCTCGGGATCCGCAACCTAACCGTGGAGGAGTGATGGAGGCAGGGCACCTGCCGGTCATGTCGGACGAGGTCATCGCGACGCTCGTTCCGGCAGCCGGCGGCCTCCAGATCGACGCGACGGTCGGTGGCGGTGGGCACACCGAGCGGATCCTGGAGGCCGCCAGCCCGGGCGGGCGCGTCCTCGGGCTGGACGCGGACCAGGCTGCGATCGACCGGGCCGGCCTGCGGCTGGCCCGCTTCGGCGACCGCCTGGTCCTGCGCCGGGCCAACTTCCGCGAGCTGGCCGTGGTCGCGCCAGCCGCGGGCTTCGGCGCGGTGGACGGCCTGTTCTTCGACCTGGGCCTGTCATCGTTCCAGCTCGCCGACCGTGATCGCGGCTTCGGGTTCCGCGCCGGCGGCCCGCTGGACATGCGCTTCGACGTGCGCAGCGGTGTCCCGGCCGTCGAGCTGCTGGAGACGCTGGACGCCGACGCGCTCGCCGCCCTGTTCCGCCGCTATGGCGAGGAGCCCGCCGCGTGGAAGATCGCCAAGGCGATCGTTGCGGCGCGCGCGACGGCGCCGGTGCGGACGGCCGAGGACCTGGCCTCGCTGGTGGAGCGGGTGGTTCCCGTCAATCCACGCATCCGCAGGCGGACGCACCCGGCCACGCGCGTGTTCCAGGCGTTGCGCATCGCGGTCAACGAGGAGCTCGACGCGCTCGAGGAGGGCCTGGCGGCCGCCGTGGACCTGCTGCGACCCGGCGGCCGTCTCGTCGTGCTCTCGTACCACTCGCTCGAGGACCGGATCGTCAAGCGCTTCCTGGCGGCGGAGCGGCGCGGCTGCGTCTGCCCGCCCCAGGCACCCGTCTGCGTGTGCGGGAAGACCCCGCGTCTCCGTCTCGTCACCCGGCCGTCGCTGACCCCGACGGAGGCCGAGGTCGACTCGAACCCCAGGGCCCGGAGTGCCCGCCTGCGGGCCGCCGAACGGCTCGCCGCCTGATCGCCTGAGAAGGAGAGGAGGAACAAGGACCCCAGGACGCCCGCACCCGCGACCCGTCGACACCGGCCCAAGGCCGGCCCCCCCGCCCACGGAGGAGGAGTCCCGTGAGCAAGCACCAGTCCAATCGCCGCAAGAGCTACGGCCGCCGCCAGCACGAGATCGCCGAGCGTCGCGACCGTACTCACCAGCCCGACTCGGGCGAGGCGGGCCTCGACGAGCTCGCTCCGTCTGCGCTGGCGGACCGGCTCGCGTTCCTCGACCCCCGGATGCCCCGGCTGTCCTTCGCGCTGGGCGACTAGCAGATGGCCGTCTACCAGGGCGCGCGCGCGCGCACCATCGTCCTGCCTCGGCGCCCGCGCGTTGAGCCCCACGCGCCGACGCTGCCGCGCCGCCGCACGCGGGCCGCCGTCCGGGCACGTCGCGGTCCGTCCAGGATGGCGCTCCTGCTGTCTGCGATCGTGATCGCCTTCGCGGCGGCCTTCTTCTCGCTCTCGCAGGACATCCGGGTGTCCGCGACCGGGTACGAGATGGATCGTCTCGCGACGCAGGAGATGCGGCTCCAGGCCCAGGCCCAGGACCTGCGCAACGAGCTCAACCGCCTGGGCAAGGCACCCGCCATCCGCAAGCTCGCAATCGGCGCAGGCCTCGGCCCGCTGCCCGAGCCCGAAGTCATCACGGCCCGCTAGGCGGCCCGGACACCGATGCTCGGCCGGACGGACTCCCGCGGACGCGCGCTCCTGATTCTCGTCGCCTTCGTGCTGGTGGCGGGGACGCTCGGGGTGCGCCTCGCGTACTGGCAGGTTGTCCAGCGCGACGAGCTCGCCGCACTGGCCGTGCAGCAATCGTCGATGACGTCCGTGATCCCGGCCCATCGCGGGTCGATCTACGACCGCACCGGAACGGTGGTGCTGGCGACGAGCATCGCTCGTGACCGGCTGGCGGCCTATCCGAAGAAGCTTGACCCGGAGCGCCGGGCCGCGGTGGCCGCGAGCCTGGTGGAGCTGCTGGGGCTCACGGGCGACGCGGCGACCAACCTCACGGACCGCATGACCTCCGCGAAGGAGTACGTGGTGCTGGCCCGCAACCTCGAGCCCGCGATGTCGGACAGGATCCGGGAGCTGAGCCACGGTGACTCCCCGAAGCTCTCCGGTCTGGTCCTGGAGCCCGAGCAGGTCCGCCTCTATCCACAGGCGGGCGGGGGACCGGACACGTCGCTGGCCGCCCACGTGCTGGGGTTCGTGAACCGCGACGGTGTGGGCCAGTACGGCATCGAGCAGTACTACCAGGACGACCTTGCCGGCCTGTCGACGCTGGTCGCCGCGCAGAAGGATGCGAGCGGCAACACCGTCCCGGACACCTCGACCCAACTCCAGGCCGGGTACCCGGGCCAGGATCTCACCCTCACCATCGACGCCTCGCTGCAGGTCGCCGTGGAGCAGGAGCTCCTCTCCGCCTGGATCGCGGATCGCGCCAAGCGCGTGTCCGCCGTCGTCCTCGACCCGTATTCGGGCGAGGTGTACGCCTACGCGAGCTACCCGTCCTTCGACGCCAACGACTACCAGGCGATCGCGGCGGAGGACCCGGGCCGGTTCATCGACCCGATCGTGTCCACGGTCTACGAGCCCGGTTCGGTGTTCAAGATGATGACCGTGGCGGCGGCCGTGGGCGACGGCGTCGTCACCATGAAGACGAAGATCAAGGACGTAGGCACGCTCACGCTCGACAACGGTCGGGCCCGTGTCGACGACGCGGACCACAAGGGGATGGGCGTGATGACGTTCGAGGACGCGATCGCGTACTCGCGCAACGTCGTCGCCGCAAAGGTGGCGTTCAAGCTGGGCAAGACGACTGCCGCCGCGTCCGCTCGCCTGTACCAGGAGTGGCGAACCCTCGGGTTCGGGTCGGCCACCGGGATCGACGTTGCGAACGAGGTCCCCGGCATCGTCAACGATCCGGCGGTGCGGCCGTGGCGGCAGATCGACCTCGCGAACGGTGCCTTCGGCCAGGGCGTGGCCGTGACGCCGATCCAGCTGGCCCAGGCCTTCGCCGCGATGGTCAACGGAGGGATCCTCGTCCAGCCCCGGTTGGTCAGGGCTATCGGCGATACCGAGACGGTGCCGGTCAGCCGCGGCCGGGTCATGACGGAGCAGCTGTCCACCACGCTCCAGAAGCTGATGCAGCACGTGCTGACCACGGTGGACTTCTACCGATCCCGCACCCTGATCCCCGGGTTCGAGGTCGGCGGCAAGACCGGCACAGCCCAGATCTGGGACGCGCAGAAGGGTGCCTGGAAGGTCAACCTGTTCAACTACTCGTTCATCGGCTACATCGGGCGGAAGCCCGGCCACCCCGACCTGGTCGTGGCCGTTCGGATCGAGGAAGGGACGCCGACCGTCGTGCGCCTGGGCCACCTCGAGATGCCGGTCATGTCCTTCGAGCTGTTCCGCCGGGTCGCCCACGACGCCATCAGCACGCCGTTCCTCGTCCCCGACGCACCGGCCAGGGCGCCGGACGCCACGGCAGCCCCGTGAGCTCCGCCTGTGCGACACTCCGCGGCGTGACGGACCCCGGACGGTCGACCGTTCCCGACCCGCCCGATGGCGTCGGTCCCTGCCTGACCGCGGACGACCTGGTCGCCGCGACGGGCGGGACCCTGCTGCGGCGGAGTGCGCGCCGCGTGGTGGGAGGTGCCGTCGACTCGCGCCTCGTGCTGCCCGGGTCGCTGTTCGTCGCGCTGGCCGGGGAGCGGACGGACGGCCACCGCTTCCTCGCGGCAGCCGCTCGCGCGGGCGCCGCGGCCTTCCTGGTGGGCCGCCTCCCCGAGCCGGAGGCCGGCGAGGTGGGCCTGGACGCGCTCGGTGACGTCACCGTCGTGCTCGTCGCAGATCCGTTGCGCGCGCTCCACGCCGTGGCGGCGTCGTGGCGCCGCCGCTTCGACCCGCTCGTCGTGGGCATCACCGGGAGCATCGCCAAGACATCCACCAAGGAGGCGGTCGCGGGCGTGCTCGCGTGTCGCTACGAGACGCTGCGGACCGAGGGGAACCAGAACAACGAGGTGGGCATGCCGCTCACGGTGCTGCGCCTCGGGCCCGAGCACGGCGCGGCGGTCCTCGAGATGGGCATGTACGTGGGGGGCGAGATCCGCGACCTGGCCGCGATCGGTCTGCCGTCGATCGGGATCATGACCGCGATCCAGCCGGTCCACCTGTCCCGGATCGGCTCGCTGGAGGCGATCGTGGACGCCAAGGCGGAGCTGCTGGAGGCCCTGCCGGCCGCCGCCGACGGTGGGTTCGCGATCCTCAACGCAGACGATGCGAGGGTCCTGGCGATGGCCTGGCGCACATGCGCCCGGGTCGTCACCTACGGGTTCGCCCCGGATGCCGAGGTCCGCGCGACGGACGTTGTCTCCGCCGCGTTCGAGGGCATGCGTTTCCGCCTCGTGACGCCGGCGGGGGAGCGGGTGGTGGCGATCCCGGCCCTGGGCCGTCTTGCCGTCCACAACGCGCTGGCCGCAGCTGCCACGGGGCTCGCGGCCGGCCTGGAGCTGGACGAGCTGCTGCCCGGCCTCGCCGCCCGTTCGACGGCACCGCACCGGTCGGTGGTGATCCGCGCCGGTGGGGTCGTGGTCGTGGACGACAGCTACAACGCGGCACCGGGTTCCGTGGGTGCCGCCCTGGAGCTCCTCGGCGGCCTGCCAGGCCGTCGCGTGGCCGTGCTGGGCGAGCTGCGGGAGCTGGGATCCGCCCACGACACGGGTCACCGCGAAGTCGGCGAGGTTGCGGGGCACACGCTGGACCTCCTGGTCGTCGTGGACGGCGGCCCGGGCGGGGCCGCGGAGGGGATCGCCCTCGGAGCCCGCGCAGCGGGTCTTGCCCCCGATCGCGTGCTGGTCGTGGCCGACGCCGCCGCCGCCGTCGAGGTCCTGGGAGACCGGCTCGCCCCGGGGGATGTCGTCCTGGTCAAGGCGTCACGCGGCGTGGCCCTGGAGCGCGTGGTGGACGGACTCGTGGCTGCCCTCGGCGGACTGGAGGCGGGGGCGTGACGCTGGAGCTGATCCAGGGGCTGCTGCTGGCCTTCGCGCTGGTGGTGATCCTGATGCCGCCCTACGTCCGCCTGCTGCGGCACTTCGGGTTCGCGAAGCAGATCCGCGAGGAGGGCCCGCAGAGCCACATGACCAAGTGGGGAACGCCCACGATGGGTGGCCTCCTGCTGATCGCGGTGGTCCTCGTGATCTTCGTGATCCTCCGCTGGCCGGTCCAGGGCGGCATCATCGCGCCGCTGGCCACCCTCGCCCTGGTGGGCCTGCTGGGTGCCTTCGATGACTACCTCAACGCCCGCACCGGGGAGGGGATCCGGGTCCGCCAGAAGCTCCTGTGGCAGACGGTCTTCGCGCTGTGGGCCGCGTTCCAGATCCAGAGCACCTACCAGATCACCGAGATCCGGGTCCCGTTCATCGGCGACGTCGCGATCGATCCGGTCGTGTACATCTTCTTCGCAGCCTTCGCGATCGTGGCGGCCTCGAACGGCGTCAACATCACCGACGGCCTCGACGGCCTCGCCGGCGGCACGCTCGTGTTCGCATTCGTCTCGTTCCTGATCATCGCCATCCTCAACCAGCCCACCCAGCCGAACACCGCCTTCCTGTGCGCGCTGATCATCGGCGCGCTGCTCGGCTTCCTGTGGTTCAACGTCCACCCGGCCCAGGTGTTCATGGGCGATTCGGGCTCGCTGGCCCTGGGGGCCACCCTGGCCGTGATCGCGCTCATCACCGGGCAGATCCTCGTGCTGCCCCTGATCGGGCTGATCTTCGTCGTGGAGACGATGTCGGACATCATCCAGATCGGGTACTACAAGCTGTCCGGCGGCAAGCGCGTCTTCCGCATGGCCCCGCTCCACCACCACTTCGAGCTGGGTGGCTGGGACGAGGAGAAGATCACGCTCCGCTTCTGGATCGTGGGCATCCTCGCGGGTCTGCTGGGCGTCACCCTGTTCATGGCTTCGATCAACGCGATCGACATGACATGACCGTGCGCCCGATCGATCTCGACGCCCTGACGCTGGCCGCCGTGCGCGCGGGCGCCTTCGACGGACGGCCGGTGACCGTGCTCGGCCTGGCGAGGAGCGGCGTCGCGCTCGCCCGGTTCCTGGTCGATGCTGGCGCACGCGTGACCGTGTACGACGGCCGCCCGGCCGCGGCGCTGGAACGGTCGATCGTCCAGCTCGCGGACCGCGCCGTGACGCTGCGCCTTGGGCCGGACGTCGATCCCGCGACGACCTGGGCCGGTGCGGCGCTCGTGACGACCTCCCCGTCCATCACGCCCGACTTCCCGACGACCGAACCGCGGCTGCGAGCCCAGCTGGGAGCGCTGGTCGCGGCACGCGCCGCCGGCGACCCGGACGCGCCTGCGTTCGTCAGCGAGTCGGACCTGTTCCTCCGTCTCTGCCCAGCCCCGACGATCGGCGTGACCGGGACCAAGGGCAAGACGACGACGTCCTCCCTGATCCACGCGATCCTGGGGGCGGACCCCGTCCACCCGGCGCTCCTGGGCGGGAACATCGGGACGCCGCTGGTGGAGCGGCTGCCCGAGCTCACCCCCGGGCACCGCGTCGTCGTGGAGCTCTCGGAGCTCCAGCTGCCGGCACTCTCACGTGGGACGACCGTGGCGGTCTACACCAACGTCACCTCGGACCACCTGGACCGGCACGGCAGCGTGGACGCGTACCGCCGGGTCAAGCGACGCCTCGCCGAGCTGGTGGACCCGGACGGGGCCCTGGTGCTCAACATCGAGGACCCGGTCGTCGGTGGCTACGCGGGGCTCGGGACGGCACCGGTGGTCCTGTACCGCAACGACCGGCCGCTGCCGGGCGGCCTGGGCGTCGTGGACGGCTGGGTCGTGTCCGCGGCCGTGGAGCGGCTGCCGCTGGCGGGCGGCGGGACGGCGGCCACTGGCCCCGGCGGGGGGATCATGCCCGTAGACGAGCTGGCCATCCCGGGGCGCCACAACGTGTCCAACGCCCTGGCGGCCATCGCCGTGGGGCTGCTGTTCGGTGTCGCCCCGGATGCGATCCGGCGCGCCGCGGCGTCCTTCACCGGGGTCGAGCACCGCCTCCAGCCCGTGGGCCTGGTGGACGGCGTCCGGTTCGTCAACGACTCCCAGGGCACCCAGCCCGACGCGGTGATCGCGGCGCTGCGCGCCTTCCCGGCGCCGGTGGTGCTCATCGCCGGGGGCCGCGACAAGGGGGTGGACCTCTCGGAGCTTGTGCGAGTCGCCGCAGACACCGCCGATGCGGCCGTCCTGATCGGCGAGAGCGGGCCGTCGCTGATGCGCCGGCTCTCCGAGGCAGGCCTGCGGCGGACAGTCGGTGCCGAGTCGATGGACGAGGCCGTCCGCTTCGCCGCTCGCTACGCCCGCGAGGCGCTCGCGTCGCGCCCCGAGGGGACCGTGGCCACCGTATTGCTGAGCCCGGCCGCCGCCTCGTTCGACATGTTCGAGGACTATGCGGCACGGGGCCGCGCGTTCATCGCCGCCGTGGCCCGCCTCGCTGGTCGCGACCCCGCCACCGGAGGGCCCGCATGAGCACGACGCCGCTGTCGATCCCGCGCCCGGCCGTCCGGGCCCGGCCGGCCAGCACCGTCCAGCGCGAGCAGCACGAGCCCGAGTACGGGATCCTGGTCGCGATCATCGCCCTCGCGGCCATCGGCATCCTGATGGTCTACTCGTCGTCGGCGATGAAGAGCTTCCTCTCGAAGGAAGCGGACACGTTCCTGATCGTCGGACCCCAGATCGTGTGGGCGGCCCTGGGCATCGTGGCGATGGTCGTGATGATGCGGGTCGACTACCGCTGGCTTCGTGTCGTCTCGGTGCCGCTATTCCTGGTCGCGTTGCTCGGCCTCGTGCTGGTCTTCGTGCCCTCGCTCCAGGTGGTCGTCGGCAACTCCGCCCGCTGGCTGAAGATCGGCCCGCTGCCCGCCTTCCATCCGGCCGAGTTCATGAAGCTCGCGCTGGTGATCTACCTCGCCCACTGGTTCGCCAAGCGCGGGAGCGCCGTCCACGGGTTCTGGTCGGGGACGGTGCCCTTCCTCGTGATCGTGGCGCCGGTCGTGATGCTGGTGCTCAGGGAGCCGGACATGGGCACCACGGTCGTGCTCGCCCTCACCGCCTTCACGATGTTCTTCCTCGCCGGCGCGAACCTGATCCACCTGGTGGCCCTGGCCGCGGCCGCGGTGCCGGTCGTCATCGCCCTGTTCATGCGCGGCTACCAGGTGGATCGGATCACGGCCTGGCTGAACCCGTGGACCGACAGCTCCGGCCTCGGGTTCCACAGCATCCAGGGGTTCCTCGCCCTCGCGCTCGGCGGGCTGCTGGGCGCGGGGCTCGGGGAGAGCCGGCTGGCGGGAGGCCTGTTCCTGCCGAACGCGTCGAACGACTTCATCTTCGCGATCATCGGCGAGGAGTTCGGCCTGCTGGGCGCGGGCCTCGTGGTCGTCCTGTTCCTGGCCGTCGGCTACCTGGGCATCCGGACGGCGCTGGGTGCGCCGGATACCTTCGGCGCCCTCCTGGCGGCCGGGATCACGGCCTGGATCTGCATCCAGGCGTTCATCAACATGGCCGTCGTGGTGGGTCTGATCCCCGTGACGGGCATCCCGCTACCGTTCGTCTCGGCGGGCGGGTCGTCGCTGGTCGTCAGCTTTGCCGCGGTGGGCATCCTGCTCTCGGTGTCGCGAGAAACGGTCGAGAAAGGAACCTGGAACGATGCGCCTGCTGATCGCGGGCGGGGGAACGGGCGGGCACATCTACCCGGCCCTCGCCGTCGCCCGGTCGCTCCGCGCTCGAGCCGGCGCGCCTGATCTCGCCTGGCTCGGCGGGCACCGCGGCCTCGAGGGGACGATCGTCCCCGGGGCAGGCATCCCGCTCCGGCGGCTCCTGCTGCGCTCGCTCCGGTCCGCGGGACGTGACGTCCATCTCGTGCTGGATCCCGTCCGCCTTGGCCTGTCGATCCCGCAGGCCCTGGTCCTGCTGCTGGCACGCCGCCCGGCGGCGATCTTCACCACGGGCGGCTACGTGGCGATCCCAACGCTGCTCGCCGCGCGCCTGCTGCGCATCCCGAGCGTCCTGTGGGACGGCAACGTGGTGCCGGGGCGGAGCGTCCGCTTCGTCGCCCGGTGGGCGAGCGTGGTCGCCGTCAGCCACCCGGAGACGGCCGCTGCCCTGGGTCATCCGCGGAGCTACCTGACCGGGACGCCGATCCGCACCCTGGCCGGCGTGGACGTGGACGCGGCCCGGGCGAGGTTCGGCGGCGGGCCCGGCGAGCGGATCCTCCTGGTGTTCGGCGGGTCACAGGCCGTGCGCCGGATCAACGACGCCGTCTTCGGGGCGCTGCCGCGGCTCGTGGAGCACGTGCGCGTGGTGCACGTCACCGGCGACGCGGGCTTCGGCCCGGCGATCGCAGCTCGCGAGACGCTGCCGGCGGACCTGCGGGACCGCTACCGGCCGTTCCCGTTCCTGTTCGAGGAGATGACCGACGCCCTCGCCGCGGCGGACCTGCTCGTCGGGCGGGCCGGGGCCTCCACGCTGGCGGAGGCGGCCGCGTTCGCGCTCCCGGTGGCGATCGTCCCATACCCGCATGCCTCGGGGCACCAGCGGCGCAACGCGGAGGCATACGCCGAAGCCGGGGCGGCCGTGCTGGTCGAGGACGAGGCGCTCGACGCCGACAGCCTGGTGGAGGTGGCCGGGCTCCTCGCCGATCCCACCCGCCATGCCCTGATGTCGGCCGCGGCCCGCGACCAGGCCCGGCCCGATGCCGCCGGTGCGGTGGGCGATCTCGTCATGGCCGTGGCCCTGCGCGAGCCACTCCCGACCGCCATGGAGATCGACGCCGTGGCCCGGGGGAGCCGCCCGTGACCTTCGCGGGCTTCGATGCCATTGCCGTCGGGACGGAGATCCAGCGCCGGATCGGTGTCAAGACCGTCCGCGACGAGTCCCTGGCCCGCTTCACCACGATGCGCGTGGGCGGCCCGGCGGACCTGTTCGTGGTGGCCCACAACGCCTTCGAGCTGCGGGCGCTGGTCCGGTTCACCCGCACCCGCGCCATCCCGTTCGTCATCCTGGGCC
Source organism: Candidatus Limnocylindrales bacterium (assembly GCA_036508975.1). Lineage (GTDB taxonomy): Bacteria > Chloroflexota > Limnocylindria > Limnocylindrales > CSP1-4 > CAIXZV01. The sequence continues at coordinate 20,650 of DATCGK010000130.1, read as the reverse complement.
GGGGCAGCAACCTGGTGATCTCGGACGCCGGCATCCGGGGGCTCGTGATCCAGGCGAAGGCGGAGGCGTCGCGCATCGAGGGCGACCGCTACCACGCCGAGGCCGGTGTCCCGATGGCCCGGGCCGCCACCGAGACGCAGCAGGCGGGACTGGCGGGGCTGGAGTTCGGCCTCGCGATCCCGGGCACCGTGGGCGGGGCCGTCTGGGCCAACGCCGGCGCACACGGCAGCGACACGGCGGGCGTGCTCGAGTCCGCGACGGTTCTCATGGAGGACGGCGTGGAGCAGGTGCTGCCGGCCGCCGAGCTCGGCTTCTCCTACCGGCACAGCCGCTTCAAGGACCGCGGCGCCACCGAGGCGACCGGACCGGCGGAGATCGTCACCGCGGCGGTGTTCCGGCTGCGGACCGCGGATCCGGCCGAGATCCGCGCGCGCCTGGACGAGATCCGCCGGTGGCGGCGAGAGCACCAGCCGCTGGGCATCCCATCTGCGGGCAGCGTCTTCCGGAACCCGCCCGGGGACTCCGCGGGCCGGCTGATCGACGAGCTGGGGCTGAAGGGCAGCCGGGTCGGCGGGGCGGTCGTTTCCGAGAAGCACGCTAACTTCATCGTCAACGACCGGCAGGGGACCGCGGCCGACGTCCGCGCCCTTGCCGACAGCGTTCGCCGCCAGGTCCGCGAGCACCACGGGATCGAGCTCTCGTTCGAGATCGAGTTCGCGGGCGACTGGTCCGCGTGGCCCCTCGAGGAGACCGCCTGATGCCCGTCCCGCCGCTCGGCCACGTTCCCGCCGGGACCCCGGTCGCCGTCGTCTACGGCGGGCCGTCCGCGGAGCACGACGTGTCGATCGTGTCGGGCACGGCGATCGCCGACGCCCTGGCCGCCTCCGGCTATCCGGTGGCGCAGTGGCTGATCGACCTCGACGGCGCCTGGTGGCGGCTGCCCGTCGATCACCGCCGCCGGGGGCGGCCGCAGACGTTCTACGACGAGCCCGCGGCGCTCGGGGCGGCGGGGCCGCGCGATGCCGGGGACGCCCTCGCGGAGCTGGGGGCGGCGGCATTTCGGCCCGTCGTGTTCCTCGCGCTTCACGGGCCGTTCGGGGAGGACGGCACGGTCCAGGCCCTGTGCGAGGCCGAGGGCCTCGCGTACACCGGGTCAGGCGTCACGGCCAGCGCGATCGGCATGGACAAGGCGATCTTCAAGCGCCTGGTGCGCGGCCTCGGCCTGCCGGTCGTGGACTGGGTCGAGGTCCGGGCCTCACGCTGGGCGAAGGCGCCCGAGGAAGTGCTCGCGGAGCTCGACGCGTTCGCAGCAGGGACCGGCGACCCGCGGCTGATGGTCAAGCCGGCGCGCCTCGGCAGCTCGCTCGGGATGACCCTCGCCCACACGGCAGGGGAGCGGGCGGAGGCGCTGGCGGAGGCGTTCCGCTTCGACGACCTGGCGCTGGTGGAGCGGTACCTCGCCGGCGCCCGCGACCTCGAGGTCGCGGTCATCGGCAACGAGCCCGATGCCCTCGAGCTGTACGGCCCTGGGGAGATCCTCTCCGGCCACGAGTTCTACGACTACGCGGCGAAGTACACGCCGGGCATGTCCGAGACGAGCCAGACGGCCGAGGTGACCCCGGTCCAGCGCGCGACGATCCTCAAGCTGGCGCGGGACGCCTACCGGGCGATCGGCTGCGAGGGCTTCGCAAGGATCGACTTCCTCATCGCCGGCGAGGAGCTGGTGGTGTCCGAGATCAACACGATCCCGGGGTTCACGCCGATCAGCCTGTTCCCGACCCTGCCGGCCGCCGCAGGGTACGACTTCGCCGCCGTGTGCCGCCGCGTGGTTGACCTCGCCCTGGAGCGGGACGCCGTCCGCATCCGGCACCGGCTGCGCCCGACCGATCTGCCGCGATGATCCGACGCCCGTCCGGACGCCGCCCTGTTCCCGCAACGCGGCCGGTCCGGCCCGTCGCGCTCCGGGTGGGAAGCCGGCCGGGAGCCGGCCACCGGAGGACGACCCGGGTGCGCCGCGCCTCGGCGGGGCTGACCCCGGTCCGGGCGGGTGCCCTCCTCGCGCTGCTCGCCGCGATCGCCGGCCTCTACGGCGTGGCGACCACCGGAGCGTTCACGGTCCAGCGGACGAGCATCGAAGGGGCCACCTGGACGCCCGAGCAGGAGATCCTCGCGGCGCTCGCCATCCCCGCGGACCAGAACGCGTTCGCCCTGAGGGCGGCCGCGCTGGAGGCGAGGGTGCTCGGGATCCCGTCGGTGCGCACGGCCGCGGTGACCGTCGCGCTGCCCGACGAGGTGCGGGTGGCAATCACCGAGCGGGAGCCGGTCATGGTCTGGCAGGTGGGCAGCCGCCGCTTCCTCGTGGACGCGTCGGGGCTGCTGTTCGGCGAGCTGGACGACACCGGGAACGCCGGCACCTCGTTGCCGGTCATCGCGGATGACCGGGCGGCCTCCGCCGGCTTCGGCGTGGGCTCCACCCTGGACCCGGTGACCCTCGATTCCGCTCTCCGTCTCGGCTCACTGGTCCCGGCGGACATCGGCAGCGCGGCGACCAGCCTCGACATCCGCGTGGGCGACGAGGAGGGTTTCGTCGTCCGTGGCCGTCCGGCGGGCTGGGCCGCGGTCTTCGGGTTCTACACGCCGACGCTCCGGACCACGGAGCTGATCCCGGGCCAGGTCCGACTCCTCCGGAGCCTCCTGCTGGGCCGGGAGGAGAACGTGCTCAAGGTGATTCTGGCCGATGACAGGAGCGGAACCTATGTCCCCCGTGCAACGCCGAAGGCCTCGGCGACCCCCAAACCGTGACGGCCGATACCCATCCCGGGCCGACGCGGAGCCGGGCGTCTGGTAGCGTAGTGGGAACGTTCATCCGGACGGAGGCTGCCCGCCCGTGCTCCTGCCCCTCGTGGGTCTACTCGTCGGTGTCCTGGCGGGTCTCGTTCTCAACGTCAACGTCAGCTTCGAGTTCTCCCGCTACTCGGCCGTCGCGATCCTCGCGGCGCTCGACTCCGTCCTCGGGGCCGTGCGTGCGGAGCTCGACGGTGTCTACGACAATCGCATCTTCATCAGCGGTTTCGTCACCAACGCCGTGGTGGCGGTCCTGCTGACCTTCATCGGCGACCGGCTGAGCCTGGACCTCTACCTCGTCGCCCTCATCAACTTCGGCTTCCGTATCTTCAACAACGTCGCGCTGATCCGGCGCCATTTCATCTAGCAACGAGGGGACGACAGGCACGTGGAACGGGAAGCGGTCCTCGTCGGCATCGACGTCGGCACGTCGAAGGTGTGCGCGCTCATCGGCGAGGTCAGCCGGGACGGGCGCCTGACGATCATGGGCCACGGGACCGTGCCGACCACCGGCCTCAAGAAGGGCGTGGTCGTCAACATCGACCAGTCCGTGCGCTCCATCGCGGACGCCGTCGAGAAGGCCGAGCGCCTCTCCGGCTGGAAGATCGACCGCGCCTTCGTGGGCGTCGGCGGCCAGCACGTCGAGAGCCTCAACTCCAAGGGCCAGGTCGCGGTCACCGCTCACCACCGCGAGGTCACCCGGGAGGACATCAACCGCGCGATCGAGGTGGCCCGCGCCGTCTCGATCCCGAACAACCGCGACGTGCTCCACGTTGAGCGGCGGGGCTTCACCGTCGACGGCCAGGAGGGTGTCAAGGACCCGCTGGGCATGAGCGCGTTGCGGCTCGAGGTGGAGGTCCACATCGTCACCGCCTCCGCGACCGCGGTGCAGAACCTCACCAAGTGCGTGGGGCTCGCGGGCGTCAAGATCGACGAGCTGGTCGTGAACGGCCTGGCCTCGGCCGAGGCGGTCGTGACCGCGACCGAGAAGGAGCTGGGGGTCGCCGTTGCCGACATCGGGGCCGGCACCATCGACCTGACGCTGTTCGCCGAGGGTTCACCGTTCCACACCGCGGTGCTGCCGGTGGGCGGCAACAACGTGACCAACGACGTGGCGATCGGCATCAAGACGACGCTCCAGGTCGCGGAGGAGCTCAAGGTCAGCCACGGGACGTGTGACCTGCGCAACCTCGAGGACGAGCAGATCGCCGTCTCGGTGCTGGGCGAGGAGGACGGCCGCACCGTGAGCCGCGAGGAGCTGTGCCGGATCATCGAGGCCCGCATGCGGGAGACCTTCGAGATGCTCCGCGCCGAGATGGCCCGCAGCGGCCACGGAATGCTCCCGGCGGGGATCATCCTCACCGGCGGCGCCTCCCAGCTCGCCGGGACGGCGGAGCTCGGCCGCGAGGTCCTCCAGATGCCGGTACGCATCAGCGGACCGACCGGGATCGGCGGTCTCGTGGACACGATCCAGCTGCCGCCCTACGCCACGGCCGTCGGGCTGCTCCGCTGGGGCGCCGCGCAGATCGCCCTCGGCGAGCCGCTGCGCTACGAGTCCGCGCCAGGTGGCGGGGGCCTGGGCCGGATCCGGGACGCCATCCGCAACATCTTCCCGTAGGGCGGCGCACACCGTGCGCTCGCTCGAGATCGAGGTACGGACCGGACGGGATCGCGGCTTCACCGATCTCACCCCGGCCTGTGCCCGGTTCGCGGCGGACGCCTCGGGTGGTGGCGACGGCCTGCTCTCGGTCTTCGTCCCGCATGCCACGGCGGGGATCGTGGTGCTGGAGCTGGGCGCCGGCTCCGAGAAGGACGCCCTGCTCGCGCTGGACCGCCTGCTGCCGCGCGACGACCGCTGGTCCCACCGGCACGGCGCGCCCGGCCACGGCGCAGACCATGTCCTCCCGCTCATGGCCTCGCCATCGCTGACGGTGCCGGTCATCGCCGGCCACCTGGCGCTGGGGACGTGGCAGTCCATCACGCTGCTGGATCCCAACGAGGACAATGCCACCCGTCGCGTCCGGCTCAGCTTCCTGCCGGGATAGGCGAGGGGCACGTCGCGGGACAGGCGAGCGGCACGTCGCGGGACAGGCGAGCGGCACGTCGCCGGAAATGCGTGGGACCGTTGCTTGGCCACGCGGGTATACTCCCCTTCCGCCCGACGGACCCGCGGTGGACCACCCCAGCCCGGGGCCGGCCCCGAGGGACGAACGGTCACCAAGCCTGACGCCCCAATATCGTCGCCACCGATCGAGGAGAGCGCTGATGCCGCTGCGTTCCGATTCCGAGAACTTCGCCCTCATCCGAGTCATCGGGGTCGGCGGCGGGGGCAGCAACGCGGTCAACCGGATGATCCGGGCCGAGATGATGGGCGTGGAGTTCATCGCCTGCAACACGGACGCCCAGGCGCTCCTGCAGTCGGACGCTCCGCACAAGATCCGCATCGGCGACAAGATCACCAAGGGCCTCGGGGCCGGCGGTGACGCCTCGATCGGCACGCGTGCGGCCGAGGAGGACCGGGACAAGATCGCGGACGCGATCGCGGACTCCGACATGGTGTTCATCACGGCAGGCCTCGGCGGCGGCACCGGCTCGGGCGCCGCGCCGGTGGTGGCCGAGATCGCGAAGGAGCAGGGCGCGCTCACGATCGGCGTCGTGACCAAGCCGTTCAGCTTCGAGGGCAGCCGGCGCAAGCTCATCGCGGAGAAGGCGGCCGAGGAGCTCAAGGCCAAGGTCGACACCCTCATCACGATCCCCAACGACCGGCTCCGGGACGTGGTCCAGAAGAACACCTCGATCGTGGACGCGTTCCGGGTCGTGGATGACGTGCTCCGCCAGGGTGTCGCGGGCATCAGCGACATCATCACGGTGCCCGGGCTCATCAACCTGGACTTCGCGGACGTGCGGACGATCATGAAGGACGCGGGCTCCGCGCTCATGGGCATCGGCCGCGCCACCGGCGACAACCGGGCGCTCGATGCGGCCCGCATGGCCGTGGCCAGCCCGCTACTCGAGATCAACATCTCCGGCGCGCAGGGCATCCTGTTCAACATCACCGGCTCCTCGAACCTCACCCTGTGGGAGGTCACCGAGGCTGCCGAGGAGATCCGCGCCGCCGCCGATCCCGAGGCGAACATCATCTTCGGGACGAGCTTCAACGAGCGCCTGGGCGAAGAGGTGATGATCACCGTCATCGCCACGGGGTTTGACGGCCGCCGCCGGTCGGACAGCGTCCGTGCCGCCGCGGGCGAGCGCGTCTCCAGCGCCGCCGGCTCCCGCTCGGCGACCAACCCGGCCGGTGGGGCCACGATCCCGGCCCGCGACTTCCTCGAGGAGCTGGAGCGCCAGCGCACCGAGACCGACAGCAGCGCCCGCGCCCGTGACGAGGCCGTTGCCGTCCCGGTTCGCTCGGTGGGGGAGCCGGCCGCGCGTCGAGCCCCCGCCTACGACGCGGACGACCTGGAGATCCCGAGCTTCCTCCGCCGCAAGTAGCGCCGCGCGGCTGGCACCTCACGGCGCCGTCCTCCGCCCGGCCCGCCCGCGCATGACCGCCGCGCCGCTCGACCCGCGTGAGGTCGAGGCGTTCGCCCGTGCCCGCGAAGAGGTCCTCGACCGCATCGCCGTTGCCGCTGTCCGGTCGGGGCGGGAGCCCGCCGCGCTGACCCTGGTTGCGGTCTGCAAGACCGTGCCCGCGGATCGCGTGCGGGCGGCCGTGGCCGCTGGGCTGATCGTGCTGGGCGAGAACCGCGTACAGGAGGCGGCCGGCAAGATCCCCGAGGTTCCCGGCGCCTCGTGGCACCTGGTCGGGCCCCTGCAGTCGAACAAGGCGCGCCGGGCGGTCGAGCTGTTCGACGTGATCGAGGCGGTCCACGACGTTGATCTCGCGGGCCGGCTGGACCGCATCATGGCGGAGGTCCGGCCCGGCCACCGGCTGCCCGTCCTGCTCGAGGTGAACGTGGCCATGGATCCGGCCAAGGCCGGGTTCGCGCCCGACGCCATCGAGGCCACGTTGCCGGCCATCCTGGCACTGCCGCACCTGCGCGTGGACGGCCTGATGACCATCGGGCGTCTCGTCCCGGACCCCGCGGAGGCGCGGCTCACGTTCCGGTCGCTCCGGGAGTTGTCCGAGCGCCTGCGCGCCACCCACCCCGGGCTCGGCCCGGATCTCTCGATGGGGATGACCGGCGACTACGAGGTCGCCGTGGAGGAGGGGGCCACCATCGTCCGGGTCGGCCGGGCGCTGTTCGGGGACCGGGTCGCGCGGCCGGCAAGCCGGCCGGGCTGACCCTGAGCGGCGAGTGAAAGGCCGAGTGGAGCGGCGAGTGAGCGGCGAGGGCGACGCCCCGGTCCGCTTCAGCGTCCGCTTGACGCCGCGCGGCGGGGACGACCGGGTGGACGGCGTGGTGGACGGCGTGCTGCGGGCCCGCGTCGCGGCGCCGGCCGTGGATGGCGCGGCGAACCAGGCGCTGCTCCGGCTGCTCGCCGACGTGCTGGACGTACCCCGACGAGACGTGCGGCTGGTGTCCGGCGCCACCGCCAGGACCAAGGTGATCGCCGTGGACGGCGTCGGCGCGGAGCGGCTGCTGGAGCTCTGGCCGGGCCTCCGTTGCTGATCCGCACGGCACTCACCGGTCGCGCTAGAATGCGAGTCCCCTCGGGGCCGGGGCGATTAGCTCAGTTGGTTAGAGCGCACGGTTCACATCCGTGAGGTCACTGGTTCGAGTCCAGTATCGCCCACCAACCTGATACCAAGGGCGGAGCCGGATGGCTCCGCTCTCCCGATTCCGGGAGCCTCCGTCCGACCGCCCGGAGCCCGTCACACGGGGCCGGTGGTGCGCGTCGAACGCCCTGAAGGACATCTCGTGGCGCGGCTCTCCTCCCCGCGCCGGGAGGGTCCCACACACTGCGAAGCCCCCTGATCCCTCAGGGGGCTTCGTGCTGACCGGCATCTCGTGCCGGCCGAGCTGACCCGGGGGACCCAGGTCCCGGGCCCGCGGCTTCCTGCGGACCGCGCAGGTCTCCGGTCCCGGCCGTCAGTCGGCGGCGAGCCGCCGGAGGACCGCCGGCAGGATGCCTCCCTGGCGCAGGTAGTCGACGTCGATCGGGCCGTCCAGCCGGGCGATCGCCTGGAAGCGGCGCTCCACGCCGTCCTCGTCCGAGCGGGCGACGACCGTGACGACCTGCCGCGGCGTGAGCTCGGTCATCCCGGCGATCGTGTACGCCTCGCGGCCGGTCAGGCCGAGCGACGCGGCGCTCTCACCGGGCAGGAACTGGAGCGGGAGGACACCCATCCCTACGAGGTTGGAGCGGTGGATCCGCTCGTAACTCTCGGCGATCACGACCCGCACGCCCAAGAGCGTGGTGCCCTTGGCCGCCCAGTCGCGCGAGGAGCCGGACCCGTATTCGCGGCCGGCGATGATCACGAGGGGCACGCCCTCGTCCCGGTACCGCATCGCGGCGTCGTAGATGAAGGTCTGCTCGCCGTCCGGCAGGTGGAGCGTGTAGGGGCCCTCCGTGCCCTCGACCAGCCGGTTCCGCAGGCGGATGTTGCCGAAGGTGCCCCGCATCATCACCTCGTGATGCCCGCGGCGGGCACCGTACGAGTTGAAGTCCAGGGGCGAGACGCCCTGGGCCTGGAGCCACTGGCCGGCGGGTGACCAGGCGGGGATGGAGCCGGCCGGGCTGATGTGGTCGGTGGTCACGGAGTCGCCGAGCAGCGCGAGGACGCGGGCGCCCTCGATGTCGGTGAGGGCCGCCGGCTCCGCAGTGAGTCCCTGGAAGAACGGCGGGTTGGCGATGTACGTTGAGGCGTCCTCCCAGGCGTACCGGTCGCCGGCCGGGATCTCGATCGCCTGCCAGCGCTCGTCACCCGTGAACACGGACGCGTAGGTCGCCCGGAACAGCTCCGCATCGATCGTGTCACCGACGACCTTGCGCACCTCCTCCGGCGTTGGCCAGATGTCGGCCAGCATGACCGGCTGCCCGTTCGTGTCCGTGCCGAGCGGCTGGGTCGTGAGGTCCACGTCCACGCGGCCGGCCAGGGCGAAGGCCACCACGAGCGGCGGGGACGCGAGGTACGCGGCGCGGACGAGAGGGTGGACCCGCCCCTCGAAGTTGCGGTTGCCCGACAGGACCGCGGCGACCACCAGCTCGCCCGACTCGATCGCCTTCGCGATCGGCTCGTCCAGGGGGCCGGAGTTGCCGATGCAGGTCGTGCAGCCGTATCCCGCCAGGGCGAAGCCGAGGTCCGCCAGCGGCTCCATCAGCCCGGCGCGCTCGAGATACCCGGTGACCGCCTTGGAGCCGGGCGCGAGCGAGGTCTTGACGGTCGGGGACACGGAGAGCCCCCGCGCGACCGCGTTCCTCGCCAGCAGGCCGGCGCCCACCATGACCATGGGGTTCGAGGTGTTGGTGCAGGAGGTGATGGCCGCGATCGCCACCGATCCGTGGCCGACTGCCACCGGGCCGCCCGGGGCCTCGACCAGGGTGGGCAGGGTGCCGACAGTGTGCGGGTAGGCAGCCCGGAAATTGTCACCGATGCCGGCGAGGGAGACGCGGTCCTGCGGCCGGCGCGGTCCCGCGAGCGACGGCTCCACGGTGCCCAGGTCCAGTTCCAGCGCGGCGTCGAACTCGGGCCCGTTGCCCGGCTCGCGCCAGAGGCCCTGGGCCTTCGCGTACCGCTCCACCAACGCGACGCGCTCGGTCGGCCGGCCCGTGAGCCGCAGGTAGGCGAGCGTCTCGTCGTCGATGGGGAAGAGCGTGGAGGTCGCCCCGAACTCGGGGCTCATGTTGGAGATGGTCGCCCGGTCCGCGAGCGGGAGCCCGGCGAGGCCTTCGCCCGCGAACTCGACGAATGCGCCGACCACGCCGAACCTGCGCAGCATCTCGGTGATGACGAGGACCAGGTCCGTGGCCGTGGTTGCCTTCGGGAGCTCGCCCGTGAGGCGAACGCCCACGATCCGCGGCATCGGCTGGTAGACCGGCTGGCCGAGCAGCACGGCCTCGGCCTCGATCCCACCGACGCCGTAGCCCAGGACGCCGAGCCCGTTGATCATCGTGGTGTGCGAGTCCGTCCCGACGACGGTGTCCGGGAACGCGACCCGGCCACCCGCGTCCGCGCGATCCGTGACGACGGTGGCCAGGTACTCCAGGTTGACCTGGTGGATGATGCCGGTGCCCGGCGGGACCACGCGCAGGTCCCGGAAGGCCGTCTGCGCCCAGCGCAGGAGCTGGTAGCGCTCGCCGTTGCGCTCGTACTCGCGTTCCATGTTGAATGCGAAGGCGCCGGCACCGCCCCAGGCGTCGATCTGGACGGAGTGGTCGATGACCAGGTCCGCGGGCACGAGGGGGTTGACGCGTGCGGGGTCCCCGCCCAGCGATGCCATCGCGTCCCGCATCGCCGCGAGGTCCACGACGGCCGGCACGCCCGTGAAGTCCTGGAGGACCACGCGGCTGGGCATGAACGGGACCTCGGCCTCGCCCCCGGCGCCCGGGCTCCAGGCTGCCAGCGCCGCGACATCCTCCTCGCGCACGATCCCGCCGCCGGCGTGGCGGAGCGCGTTCTCGAGCAGGATCTTCAGGGTCACCGGTGCCCTGCCCAGGTCCACGCCCAGCGCGAGGCCGGAGGTGGTGAGGGAGGCGAGGCGGTAGTGGTCGGGGAGCCCTGGTCCGAGCGGTGCTCGGGAGCCGAATGCGTTGGGCGTGGTCATGCGCTTGATCTCCGCTGTGGGGATCGGGCGATGAGGGTGCGCCCTCGGACCGCTCGCTACACTCCGTCAGGTGGAAGTGTATAGCGCGATCCGCCGCCCGTCTGGTGGCGACCGATGAAGGCCTGGGACGCGACCGAGGCCGCGCTCCGCCAGGCCGCCGAACGGCGTGCCGAGGCGGACGAGCAGAAGCTGTCGGCGATCGAGGAGGAGGGGATCGTGCTCGATCCGGCAACGCCCGGACGCCACCGGCATGGTGACCTGGAGCACGCGAGCGACCATCTTCACCCGCACGTCCACGCGGAGCCGGGCGCGCGCCCGGTCGTCGGGATCGTGGGCGCGGGCGCCGTGGGTCTGGCCCTGGGCGTCGCGCTCCATCGTGCCGGCTGGCCGGTGGGTGCGGTGGCGTCGCGCGACGCCACGCGTCGCGAGCGGTTCCAGGGGTACGTCCCGTCGGTTCGGGCCTTCGCCGAGGCCGAGGCGGTCGTCGACGACGTGGAGCTGATCATCCTCGCCGTCCCCGATGACGTCGTCCCCACCCTGGCGGCGTCCCTGCGGCTGTACGCAGGCCAGGCGCTGGTCCACACCAGCGGCCTGCTGGGCGCCGACGTGCTGCTGCCGGCGATGGCCGCCGGCACGCAGGCCGGGGCGTTCCACCCGCTGGTGGCGTTCGCAGACCTGGACCGCGCGCTGGCCGCGCTCCGCGGGGCCACGATCGCCATCGAGGGCGACGACGACCTGGCCGCTCACCTCGCCGACATGGCGGAGGCGATCGGTGGCGTGCCCGTGCGGCTCGCCCCCGGCTCCAAGGCGGCATACCACGCCGCGGCCGTCCTGGCCGCCGGGGGCGTGGTCGCCCTGCTGGACGCCATCCGTGAGGTGGCCGCGATCGTGGGTCTCGACGAGGCGGGCGCCCTCGGGATCTACCTCCCGCTGCTCGAGCAGACCGTGGCCAACGCCCGAAGCCTGGGGATCGCGGCCGCGCTCACCGGTCCGGCGACCCGTGGTGACGCCGGCACGGTCTCCGCGCACCTCGTCGCGCTGGCCGCCGGTGCCCCGGACACCATTCCCGTGTATCGCGCCCTCGTGCAGCGGTCGGTCCGGATCGCCATCGAGCGGGGCGCGCTGTCACCGGAAGCTGCGGGACGGCTCCGCATCGCACTTGCAGGGAACCCCTGACGAGGTACGATGCGGACATGCAGCACAGCATCGCCGCCCGGTACGCGGCTTGGCCGGCGCGCTTCAGCCACCCGTCGGCCCGGGCCCGCGAGCGGCGACTCGGCCTGAGGCCCGGAACCGCGTTCGTGGCCGCCCCTGCCCGTCGGACCGTCCTCCGCCGTCCCGACGTCGGCCCGCTGACCGCGCTCCGCACGCCGTGGCGAAGCCTGACGGTCGCACCGGCCCGCCCGCTCCGGAGCGGACGTCCGCGGCACGCGGCCGCGATGTCATGGACGAGCACGCACCGCGCAGGTGGCCCGCACCGCTCCTCCGTGGCGCCGGCGTGGCCCGCCTGAGACAGGCCACCGCCACCTCGGCCGGTGGCATCGTCGTCAGGTTCGACGGATCATCCCCACAGTTCGTCGTCGGCAAGCGCCTGCGTGACCGTGATGGGGTCACCTGGACGCTGCCCAAGGGCACGCCGCACGCCGAGGAGACCATGGAGCAGACGGCGCTGCGCGAGGTGGGGGAGGAGTCCGGCCTCGAGGTCGACATCGTCCGGCCCTTCGACTCCATCGCCTACTCGTTCGTGCAGGGTCGGACGCGCATCGCCAAGACCGTGCAGTACTACCTGATGGTCCCCACGGGCGGGGATCTCGCACACCATGACCATGAGTTCGACGAGGTCCGCTGGATCGGGTTCGACGAGGCCGCCACTCTCCTGACGTTCGAGACGGAGCGGGCCCTGGTCGCCCGCGCCGGCCTGGCCGCCACCGACGGCACGTTCCCGGGCACGGGCACAACCACGAGGCAGACACCGCCATGACCGAGCCCTCCGCGCCGCTGCCCACACCGCTGCTGGACCGCCACGAAGCGCTGGGCGCGAAGATCGTGGAGTTCGCCGGCTGGCTGATGCCCATCCAGTACGCCGGCATCCTGGAGGAGCACCGCGCGGTCCGTGGCGCAGCCGGGCTGTTCGACCTGTCCCACATGGGCGAGCTGGTGGTGGAGGGCCCGGAGGCCGGAGCCGCGCTGGCGGCCGCGCTCGTCACCGATCCGCCGGCCCTGGCCGTCGGCCGTGCCCACTACTCGATGATCTGTGCGCCCGACGGCGGGATCCTGGACGACCTGATCGTCTACCGGCTGGCCGAGGACCGGTTCATGGTCGTGGCCAACGCCTCCAACGCGCGGGTGGTCTCGGACGCGCTCGCGGAGCGGCTGGACGGGTTCCGGGCGGTGCTGGACGATCGATCCCTGGCCACCTGCCTCGTGGCGGTGCAGGGTCCGCGCTCCCTGGAGATCCTGGGGCCGCTGACGGACATCGACCTGGCGAAGATCCGGTACTACGGCATCGCGGAGGGAACCGTCGCAGGGATGCACGCGCTCGTCGCCCGGACCGGCTACACCGGCGAGGACGGGTTCGAGGTGTTCGCGGAGGTGGACCGGGCCGGCGATCTCTGGGACGCCATGCTGGGGGCGGGCCGGCCGCACGGGCTGGTCCCCGTGGGCCTCGGCGCCCGCGACACCCTGCGCCTGGAGGCCGGGATGCCGCTCTACGGCAACGAGCTGGACCGGGCGACCAATCCCTTCCAGGCGAACCTGGGCCGGGTCGTCAAGCTGGCCAAGCCCAACGACTTCACGGGCCGTGCGGCGCTCGAGGCCGTGGCGCGCGACGGCGTGGACCGCCGCCTGGTGGGTCTCGTCCTGCGGGAACGGGGGATCGCCCGTCATGGATACCCGGTGCTCGACGCCGAGGGCCCGACGGGCGTCGTCACCTCGGGCACGATGTCGCCCACCCTGGGCTCGGCGATCGCCATGGCGTACGTCGCCCCGGGGCATGTCGAACCCGGTACGATGCTCGCCGTCGAGATCCGCGGCGCCCGGGTCGCCGCCGAGGTCGTGCCGCTCCCGTTCTACAAGCGGCCCGCCTGACGCCCTGCGGGCCGGCGCCCGCATCGCCACGAAGTCCCGGTCATCCCGCCCACCCCGCGGCACCCGCCGCGAGACCGTCATGGAGGAACCCGCCCGATGGTCCCCAGCGACCTGCGCTACACCAAGGAGCATGAGTGGATCCGCGTCGAGGGTGACGAGGCCGTGATCGGCATCACCCAGCACGCGGCGGACCAGCTGGGCGACATCGTGTTCGTCGAGCTGCCGGACGCAGGCCGGGCCCTCCAGCAGGCGGCAACGTTCGGGGTGGTCGAGTCAGTCAAGGCGGTCAGCGATCTGTACGCCCCGGTCTCGGGCGAGGTCTGCGGCACCAACGACGCGCTCTCCGGCGCGCCCGAGGTCGTCAACACGGACCCGTATGGCGCCGGCTGGATGCTGCGGGTCCGGCTCGCGGACGCGGGCGAGCTCGACGCGCTGCTCGACGCCGACGCGTACGACGCTCTCATCGCCGAGGGCTGACCGATGCCGTACGGCCCCCACGTGGCCGATGACCGGGCGCGGATGCTCGAGACGATCGGCGTCGCCTCCGTCGACGAGCTGTTCGACGCCATCCCGAGCGCGCTGCGCGCGGGTCCGCTCCGCCTGGACGGGCCAGAGCCCGAGCTTGAGCTTTCCGCCCGCCTGGTGGGCCTGGCCGCCCGGAACCGCGTGGACCTGGCGAGCTTCCTCGGCGCCGGCGCCTACCGCCACTGGACGCCCGCCGTGGTGGACCAGATGCTGCTCCGGGGCGAGTGGTACACGGCCTACACGCCGTACCAGCCCGAGGTCAGCCAGGGCACGCTCCAGAGCATCTACGAGTACCAGTCGATGCTCGCGGAGCTGACCGGGCTGGACGTGGTCTCCGCCTCGCACTACGACGGCGGGGCCGCGACCGCGGAGGCGGCACTCATGACCTGCCGGGCGACCCGGCGTGATCGCGTCCTCGTCTCGCGCGCGGTCCACCCCCACTACCGGCAGACGGTGCAGACCTACGCGGATGGGGCGGGCCTCGTGGCGGACGACATCCCGCTCGTCGCCGAGGGGCCGCTGGCCGGCACCACGGACCTCGCGGCGCTCGCCGCCCTGCTCGCCGACCCCGCCCGGCCGGTGGCCGGTGTCGTGGCCGCGCAGCCCAACGTCCTCGGCCTGCTCGAGGACATGCCCGGGATCGGGCGGCTCGCCCACGCCGCGGGCGCCCTCTTCGTCAGCGTCATCGAGCCGGTGTCGCTCGCAGTGCTGGCCCCTCCCGGCGAGTACGGCGCCGACATCGCGGCCGGCGAGGGCCAGCCGCTGGGCATCCCGCTCCAGTACGGCGGCCCGTACCTCGGGATCGTGTCGTGCACGGATCCGCTCGTGCGCCAGATCCCCGGCCGGCTGGTCGGCCAGACCACCGACCTCGACGGCAGGCGCGCGTTCGTCATGACCATGCGCGCCCGGGAACAGGACATCCGCCGCGAGAAGGCGGCCAGCAACATCTGCACCAACCAGGCGCTCCTCGCGCTGGCGGCGTCGGTCTACCTCGCCGCGATCGGCCCGCACGGCCTCCGTGACGTGGCCGCCGGGGGTGCGGCGCGGGCGTCGGAGCTGGAGGCGGCCCTGGCCGCAGCCGGCGCTCCCCGGCTGCACGCCGGCCCCTACCTCAACGAGTTCGTCGTCCGGGTGCCCGGTGCCCGCGGCGTCCACGCGAGGCTCCTGGAGCGGGGCGTGCTGGCCGGGATCCCGACCGCCGACCTGCTTCCGGACGAGCCGTCGTTGTCCGATGGTCTCCTGGTCTGTGCGACCGAGGTGACGACCCCGGCGGAGATCGAGCTGTTCGCGAGCGCGCTGCGGTCCGAGCTGGCCGGCGTCGCCGTGGCTGGGGGTGTGCGGTGACCGTCGTCGGCGAGCGCCTGCAGCCCACGTTGTTCGAGCTGAGCCGCCCCGGCCGGGGCGGGGGCAAGATCCCGCATCCGCCGGCGGGTGCCCTGGACCGGATCCCGGCCGGTGCCCGTCGGGTTAGCCCGCCGGCCCTGCCGGAGCTGGCCGAGCCCGAGGTGGTCCGCCACTACGTCAACCTGTCCACGCTGAACTACTCGGTTGACGCAGGGTTCTACCCCCTCGGGTCGTGCACGATGAAGTTCAACCCGAAGCTCAACGAGTGGGCCGCCCGCCTGCCCGGGTTCGCCGGCCTCCACCCGATGGCCCCCGACGCGCTGGCCCAGGGCACGCTCGCACTGCTGTTCGAGCTGGAGGAGATGCTGGCCGAGATCAGCGGCATGGCCGCGGTCACGCTCCAGCCCGCCGCTGGCGCCCACGGCGAGCTGACCGGGATCCTGATGGTCCGGGCCTACCACCGGTCCCGCGGAGACCTCGAGCGCACCGAGGTGCTGGTCCCGGACTCCTCGCACGGGACCAACCCGGCGACCGCGTCCATGGCCGGCTTCCGCACGGTCACGATCCCGTCCGCGACCGACGGCGGCGTGGACCTGGACGCGTTCCGGGCGGCCCTGGGCCCCAGGACGGCGGCGATCATGATCACCAACCCGTCCACGCTCGGCCTGTTCGAGCGGCGGATCGGGGAGCTGCTGGAGGCGACCCACGCCGCCGGTGCGCTCGCCTACATGGATGGCGCGAACCTCAACGCCATCCTCGGGCGGTTCCGGCCGGGCGAGGCCGGGTTCGACGTCATGCACTTCAACGTCCACAAGACGTTCAGCACGCCGCACGGCGGCGGTGGGCCCGGAGCGGGTCCCGTGGGTGTCCGCGCGAACCTCGTGCCGTTCCTGCCCGGCCCGCGCGTCCTGCGCGAGGACGACGGGACCTACCGCCTCGAGCGCACGGGCGAGCGTTCGACCTCCATCGGCCGGATGCGCTCGTTCGTCGGCAGCACGGGCGTGCTCGTCCGGGCCTACGCCTACCTCCGTGCCCACGGCGCGTCGGGACTGTGCGAGGTCTCGGACGACGCCGTGCTGGCGGCGAACTACCTCAAGGCCCGCCTGTCGCCCGCCTACCTTGTCCCGTTCGAGCGGGCGTGCATGCACGAGTTCGTGGCCTCGGCCGCGGACATCAAGCACCGCACGGGCGTCCGCACCCTGGACATTGCGAAGCGGCTGATCGACAAGGGCTACCACCCGCCGACGATCTACTTCCCGCTCACGGTGGAGGAGGGGATGCTGATCGAGCCGACCGAGACGGAGTCGCTGGAGACGCTCGACGCGTTCGCGGACGCGCTCCTGGAGATCGCCCGCGAGGCGGACACGGACCCGGAGGTCGTGACCAGCGCGCCGCACACGGCGCCGGTCCGCCGGCTGGACGAGGCCACGGCCGCCCGCCAGCCGAACCTCCGGTGGCGGGGCATGACCGGTGCCCAGACGCCATGCCCGGACTGATGAGGCCGCCGGTGCGCACGTGCTGACGGCCGCGCGCCCGCTCCGCACGCGCGTGACACGCGTCCGCTATCCTCGCGGGTATGGGTGGTAGAAGCCTTGGGTGGTAGAAGCCTTCGCCAGATCGTCTGGGCGCGTCTCCGTCGCGACCGCCTCGCGATGGTGTGCCTGATCATCCTGGTGGCGATGTACGCCATCGCCATCTTCGGCCCGTTCATCGCCGGCGCCTTGAGCGTGAGCCCCTATACCTTCGACGCGACCGCGATCAGCGACATGGGCGGGCGGCCGATCGGGGACTTTGGCGGGATCAGTGCTGCGCACCCGCTCGGGGTCGAATGGGGCACCGGCCGGGACATCGCCGCCCAGCTGCTGTTCGGCCTGCGGATCTCCCTCGTGATCTCGACCACCGCCACGTTCATCACCGTCACGCTGGGGACCGTGATCGGCATCGTCGCCGGCTATACCGGGGGCTTGACCGATAGCGTCCTCGGTCGCCTCATGGACCTGATCCTCGCATTCCCCTTGATCCTGATCATCCTCGCCCTCTCCGGGGTCCTCACGCAGCGCCTGACCGACCTGGGGGTACCCGAGGGCAACCCGTCACGGATCGTCTACCTGATCCTCGTGATGAGCATCTTCGGCTGGCCATATCTCGCCCGTATCGTGCGGGGACAGGTGCTCAGCTTCCGCGAACGCGAGTTCGTCGAAGCCGCGGTCGCCATGGGGTCGAGCAAGCGCAGGATCCTGTTCACCGAGATCCTTCCGAACCTGTGGGCGCCGATCCTCGTCTATGCGACGCTCACGCTGCCCTCGTACATCGGCCTGGAGGCCGCCCTGTCGTTCCTGGGCGTCGGCATCCTCCCGCCCGACACGACGTTCGGCGCGATGCTCGCCAACTCGGTGACCTACTTCAACGTCGTCCCGACCTACCTGTTCATCCCGGGGACCATCCTCGTTGTCCTCGTCGTCTCGTTCAACCTGTTCGGTGACTCGCTCCGGGACGCCTTGGATCCGAAAGGTGCTCACTGAGGCGGCCACCAACGCACGGGTGGGCCGGCCCACCCGTGTATCTCTTGTGCATGCGCCGTGGTTCCGCATGTAGTATCGGATTGTGCCGGGGCGTTCCGGCAAGACCTTGGAGGAGACAATGGTGAGATCAGACACGAAGTGGTTGCGTGGCGTAACCATCGGCGTCGTCGCCACGCTGGCCCTGGGGGCCTGCGGTGGCTCGACCGCCACCACCGCCCCGCCCGCCACCAGCGCCCCGGCCGCCACCAGCGCCCCGGTCGCCTCGGCGAGCGCCGGGGGTGCCTCGGTGGCACCGAGCACGGCTCCCGCTTCCACGGCCCCCACGGGCACGAAGGGCGGGACCATCTACATCCTCACGCAGAGCGAACAGTGGAACCAGGTCGATCCGCAGCGCGCCTACACCGGCGAGGACATGGCCTTCTTCTCGGCCACGATCTACCGCTCCCTGACGGCGTACAAGCTCTCGCCGGACCAGAAGGAGGGCACGTCGCTCACCCCGGACCTCGCGACCGACCTCGGCACGGCCACCAACGGCGGCAAGACCTGGGCCTTCACGCTGCGTGACGGCGTCACCTTCCAGGACGGGTCGCCGATCACCTGCGCGGACGTCAAGTACGGCGTCTCGCGGACGTTCGCGATCGACGTCATCAACCAGGGCCCGACGTACGCCATCGCGTACCTCGACATCCCGAGCGCGGCCGACGGCTCCTCGGAGTACAAGGGCCCCTACAAGAAGACGGGCCAGGACCTGTACGACAAGGCCGTCACCTGCTCCGCCGACAACAAGACGATCACCTTCAACCTGATCAAGGCGATCGCGGACTTCAACTACACCGTCACGCTTGGCTTCTCGCCGGTCCCCCAGGCCGCCGACACAGGCGAGACCTACGGGTCCACGGTGCTGCCGGTCTCCTCGGGCCCCTACAAGGTCGACAGCTACACGACCGGCAACGGCGGCAAGATGCTCCTGTCCAGGAACGAGAACTGGAGCCAGGCGAGCGACCCGTACCGCACCCCGTATCCCGACAAGTGGGAGGTCGACTTCGGCATCGATCCCAAGGTCATCGACCAGCGGATCATGCAGAGCGCGGGCAATGACGCCTACGCGGTCCAGTACGGCAACGTCCAGCCCGAGAACCTCTCCGTGGTCTTCAAGGACGCGGAGACGGCGAACCCCGACTACGCGAACCGCGCGATCAGCGGCTTCGACCCGTACTCCCGGTACTACTTCATCAACGTCCAGAAGGTCAAGAACGTCAAGATCCGCCAGGCCATGGCGGTCGCCCTGGACCGGTCCGCGATCCGCCTGAACATCGGCGGCGCCTTCGCCGGCTCCTACGCCGACGGCGTGGTCAAGCCGAACATCGGGGCCGACTATGCCCCGACCGGACTATGGGACACCTTCTTCGGGCAGCCGGTCCCGGACACCGGCGACCCGGTGCTTGCCAAGAAGCTGATCACCGAATCGGGCGAGGCAGCTCCGAAGCTCACCTTCAACTTCGCTGATACCCCGGTCAACCAGAAGACCGCGGCGATCGTCATCGACTCGCTGGGCAAGGCCGGGATCACGGTCACGCCGGGCCCGATCGAGGCCGGCAAGTACTACAGTGTCGTGTTCGACCCGGCATCGGCCGGCGAATTCGGCATGGGCGGCTGGGGTGCTGACTGGCCGAACGCCTCGACCGTCATCCCGCCGCTGTTCACCGTGAAGGGTGGCTGGGACCTCTCGCAGCTCGACGACCCGGCCTTCAACGCGAAGGTCGACGCCGCGCTGACCGAGCTCGACCGCACCAAGCAGGAGGGCCTCTGGCAGGCGCTCAACAAGGAGGCCGCGGAGAACATGTACGCGATCCCGACCTTCTTCGGGCTCAGCCAGACCATCGCCGGATCGAAGATCGCGCCGGCCTACCGCTGGGCTGCCTACGGCTCCTGGCCGTACGGCGCACTGTACGTGACCCCGTAAGGTCGGGAACGCGTCCAGCCTGGCTTAGCAACTAGCATCCAGGTCCCCGGGGGAGCGGCATCGCCGCCCGCCCCCGGGGACCACGTGCTGTGCATCGGGAGGAAGAGGCATAGATGGCGGCGTACATCGTTCGCCGAGTCCTGATGATGTTCCTGCTCCTGTTCCTCCTGAGCTTGACCGTCTTCTTCCTGTTCAACCTCCTGCCGGGTGACCCCGCAAGGCTCACCTGCGGGAAGGCCTGCACCCCCGCGATCATCGAGGCGAACCGGCACCGCCTGGGCCTCGACGAGCCGCCCCTGACTCAGTACGTCAAGTTTGTGTCGGGCATCTTCGTCGGGCGCACCTTCTCCCCGGACTCGCCGAAGCCGATCGTCTGCAGCGCCCCGTGTCTCGGCTACTCGTTCACCCGGCACGAGTCGGTGATGTCGCTGATCATGCGCTCGGCCCCGGTCACCTTCTTTCTCGCGATCGGGGCGTTCGTCATCTGGCTCATCATCGGGATATCGCTCGGCATCTACGCCGCGCTCCGTCGGGGACGCTGGCAGGACCGGGTCGTCATGACCATCTCGCTGATCGGCTACTCGCTCCCATCGTTCTTCCTGGGGCTCCTGCTCGTCTTCTTCGTCATCATCAAGTGGCAGATGCTGCCGTTCCCC
>DATCGK010000129.1:0-2669 GCA_036508975.1 Candidatus Limnocylindrales bacterium | reverse complement strand
TCGATCGGTGAGGAGCCAAACCGCCGCGTGGTCGTCGTGCCAAAGGCGGTGGCGTAGGCTCTGAACCGCCCCGGAGTCGCCCACCCGCGGGAGGCGGAACCTGGCGAACGTCACGCCGGGGCACCCCCGCGCGTCTCTTCGCGGCCAGTCTGCTAGATTCGCGCTCCGATCCATCCGCACCGAGCACCGAGATGCCAACCGCCCCCCGCCGCTTCCCGTTCGGTCGGCTCATCTTCGCTGTCGTCGCCGGCTTCGTGCTGGCCTTGGCGGTCGGGACCGGCGCCCTGTTCGCGTACCAGGGTCGCTACGCCGACCGGATCTACCCGGGTGTCCGTGTGGCGGGCGTGGACGTGGCCGGGCTCGATCGCGGCGCCGCGCGCGAGGAGCTCGCAGTGGGACTCGCGGCGTACGGCGACGGCAGCGTCGTCGTCACTGCAGGCAGCGAGACGTTCCAGCTTGCCGACGCGGATCTCGGACGAGCCGCCGACATCGAGCGGCTCCTCGACGAGGCGTTCGCGGTCGGCCGCTACGGCGACCCGATGGGCAATGCGGCCGACGGCGTCCGGAGCCTAGTCCGAGGCACGGACATCGCGCCGCGCGTCACCGTCGATGCTGCTGCCACCGCCCGTGCCGTCCAGGCCGCCGCCGCCCGGCTGGATCGGCCGGCGGTGAGCGCCACCGCCTCGGCCTCGGCGACGGGCTTCGCGACCACCCCCGCGGTGGCGGGTCGCGGCCTCGCCCAACCCGAGCTGGTCGACGAGATCGTCCATCGTCTCGCGGACCCGGCGGCGCCCGGGCGGCTCGAGCTGACTGCGACGCTGGTGCCCATCGAGCCGGCAGTCACCGACGAGGCTGTCACCGCCGCCGTGCAGGGCGCGACGCTGATGGCGCGGGACGTGACCGTCGCGTACAACAAGGAGACCTGGACCATCCCCGGGTCCACGGTCCGCAGCTGGATCTCGTTCGCGGCCACGCCGGACGGTCGTTCTGCGCCGGCCATCGCCCAGGACGCGGCCACGCCGGCCCTCGCCGCGCTGGCGAAGAAGATCAACCGCAACGCTACCGACGCCAGCTTCCTCATCGGCCGCGGCAACACGGTCGTGGGCGTCGTCGCCGGCAAGGACGGGCGAACGCTCGATGTCGCGGCGACGAGCCCGCTCGTGGTGCAGGCGATCCTTGCGCGCGCCGCAGACGGCGCCCCGGCCGCCCCCCCCTCCGTCGCGCTGGCAGTGGCGACCGTGGCGCCGAAGCTGACCACGGAACAGGCGACGAAGGCCGCTCCGCTCATGCAGCAGATCTCGACGTGGGTCACCTACTACCAGGTCAGCGAGCGGAACGGGTTCGGGGCGAACATCACGATCCCGACCCGCACGATCGATGGCCAGGTCGTCCCGCCCGGCGCGGTCTTCGACTTCTGGCAGGCGATCGGCGAGGTCAGCACACGCACCGGGTACACGTCGGGCGGCGCGATCATCGACGGCAAGACGTCGCCGACCGGGGCGCTGGCGGGCGGCATCTGCTCCACCTCCACGACGCTCTTCAACGCGGCGGTACGAGCCGGGCTGGAGATCCTGGCCCGCCGGAATCACTACTACTACATCGACCGCTACCCGCTGGGCCTGGACGCAACCGTCTTCGAGAGCGGCTCCGGATCAGTCGTGACGATGTCCTTCCGGAACGACACGGCCTACCCGATCCTGATCCGCGGGTACGCTTCGCCCGGCGTCGTCCGGTTCGCGATCTTCAGCGTGCCGACCGGCCGCAAGGTTTCGTTCACGAAGCCGCTCGTGACAAACCGCAACCCCGGTGTGGAGACCACCCAGTACACGACGAGCATCCCCGTCGGGACATCCAAGCGGCTGGAATACCCGACCGTCGGGCAGGACGTCGTCGTCTCGCGGACGGTCACCGACGCGTCCGGGGCGGTGATCCACCATGACGTGTTCAACTCGCACTACGCCCGGGTCGACGGCCTCACCCTCATCGGCCGATAGCCCCCTGAGCCGCCGGTCACGGCACGCCGAGCCCGAGCCCGACGCCCACGCCGGTCTGACGTTCCGGGCGCCCGCCCGTCAGGCGGCCGCGCCGGCCGCGACGCCCGTCTCTCCGGCCTCGTCGCCGAGCGAGACGTAGAGCTCTTCCTCCTGTGCCACGTGGAGTCGCAGGATCGCGTCCAGGCCGTACAGGACGCGATCTAGGTCAACGAGGTCCTCGCGCACCGGGCCTTCCGGTGGGAGGTCCCCCACCAGCCGATCGTAGAGCCCGATCAGGTGGAAGATACTTCGCGGGTCCGTAGATGAGGGGACAGGATGAACAACGCACGGCCGTTGCGATTCACCACGGCCGGGTTCCTGTTGGTTGTGGCCGCCCTTGGCTACGTGGGCCTGATCGCCCTGGCGATTCCAAACGGCAGGGTGTACCTGTCGGCACTCGGTGGGAATGAGCCTACGCCACTCGCGGTCATGGTCGCGGTATTCGGACCGCTCGCCGTCCTCGCCGTGCTCCTGGCGCGGGAGGTCTTCGCTAGTGTGCTGTCTCAAGAATGGCTCGACAACGCAGGACCTTGGCCAGGATGGTTTCGACCGAGGCCGTCCAGACGAATGGCTTGGGGTCGGCGTTGTTGAGCGCGATATAGGCGTAGATCGTGGCCACGAGGTCCGGCACGTTCC
>DATCGK010000128.1:0-5751 GCA_036508975.1 Candidatus Limnocylindrales bacterium | reverse complement strand
GACCGCCAGTCGTTCATCCAGTAGAAGTAGAGGTAGTGCAGGACGACCCAGCCGCCCTGCCGGATCACGCGCCCGTAGTAGACGTGGCGCGGGTCGACGGCCTGGGCACGCCCGTACTTGATCTCCGCGGCCGCCGCGGTGCCACCGGGGACGGTCCCGCGCAGGAGCAGCGAGGCGTTGAAGAGGGCGTCGAGCAGGCGCGCGACGAGACCCACCCTGGCGAGCCGTCCGGGCTGGCGGAAGGAAGGTCGGCCGGGCCGCTGCCGCCAGCGGACGAGCTCCAGGCCGTCGAGCGGCCGCTGCACGAGCTGGAGGAACAGCTGCTCCCCCGGCGGGGCGGTCTCGGCGGCGAGGCGCTCCAGCGTCACCTGGCCGACGCCCAGGATCTCGCGTCGGCTGCGCTGGGAGGAGCCGACCAGGAGGTCGGATGCCGCGAGGTAGGGCTCGACCGCCGAGGGGAAGAACATCTCTCCCTGGGTGAAGCGGATCACGGGCTCGAAGGAGCGCAGGAGCGCCCTGTCCCCCTCGGGCAGCGTGTCGCCCGTCGTGGTCTGCGGGTCCGTCGCCGGGCCCTCGCCCGGGCCCTGGAGGTGCTCTGCGGTCATCGGGGCTGCGCCCCCCGGATCCCGAAGACCGCCCGGACCCCCGGCTGGTTGAGGTAGAACGCCGACGCGACGTCGAGCAGCAGGCGCACATCGTCCGGCCGCCCGAGCGCGTAGCCGGTGATGGACAGCGCCAGCCCACCACCGGTGATGAGCATGGCGAGGATCCAGGCCGCCCGGACGCGGGCGAGAAGCCCCACCGCGGCCACGAACCGGAGCGCGGCGACCGCGACGATCGCGTACTGGCCGACGACGCCCAGACCCAGCAGGTCTGCGGGCAGGCCAGCCACGGCCGCGATGCGAACGCCGCCCAGCGCGGCCAGCAGCCAGACGCCTTCCGCGAACTGGAGGATCGCGAGCAGGACGGCCCCGGCCGGCAGGCTCGGGCGGGAACCGGGACTCCCCTCGGCGGGTCCTTCACCGGCCACCGGAGCACCCGGGTGGAGCGCCCCCGCCGAACGATCGAGCAACGCGACCCCTTGACATCGGATTCGGGCTCCGGCGGAGCAGCCTGATGGTCATACCTGTGCGCACGGGGCTCCGAAGAGGGTACGGCATCCAGGCCCGACGGAGCCCACCCGAGGAGGAACGGATGCAGCGAACGATCGGCGTGATCCTGGGGGCTCTGGTCACCTACCTGTTGCTCCTGGTCCTGGACGCGACGAGCGGCGATGCGACGCCCAAGTACGGCACGGCCGTCGTGATCGGCGCCCTCGTCAGCTGCCTGTGGCCCTGGATCATCGGCTTCATCCTCGTCCGCCGGGCTAAGGCGCGGCGGGACCAGAAGATCAGCGAAGAGGTGGACAAGCAGGTGGCGGCGAGCAAGAAGGGCTAGCCGCCGTTCATCGCGCCGGGGCGCCGTTCATCGCGCCGGGGCGCCGATCGTCGCGCGGCGCCCTGATCGCCGACCGCCCGCGCGGCCGTCAGCCGGCGCCGGTCACCGCCAGTCGCGCGCTGCCCGCGGCCCCCAGGCGAACCACGATCCCCATCTGGCCCAGCATCTGGACCATCGGCGGGCCCATGTGGTTCGCCACCACCGTCGTGATCCCCTGGTCGATCACGAACCGGGCGATGCGCGCATGGTGCCCGCCCTCCGTGCCGACGTCGTGGAGCTCGTCCCAGTCCACGTCGTGCTCATGCCAGGCGGCGATCTGTCCGTCGTCCACGCGGGCGACCGCGACCCGTGCTGCGCGACCCCAGCGGGGGTCAACCTGCCCGTCGGGCGTGACCGGAACGGCGATGATCATGCTCGTCTCCCATGGACGCGAGATCCGTGACGCGGGCATCCTCGCATGGACCCGCAATTGCCGGCCGCGGTTCCCTGTCCGGATCGCCCGCCGAGGGGCCGGATGATCCTGCAGGCGAGCGTCCATGGTCCTACGCTAGAGTCCTGCGCTCGGGATCCACCCCCACAGCGCTCGGCCGCGAGGGAACAGCTTGCCGCGACGGGGTCCAGCCCGGAAGATCGCCGCGACACCGTCGGACGGCGTGGCATCGGCCGCCGCCGAGCACGACGCACGTTCACGCGACGTCCACCTGCGAGAGGCATTCGAGGCCCTCGGTGACGCCGTCTGCATCCTGCGCGCCGTGCGGGTGGCGGGCGTGATCGTGGACGAGACAATCGAGTTCACGAACCGCACCTGGCGGGCCGAGATCCTGGGTGACCCGGACGCGCCGGACCCCGCCGGACGCAGGCTGCTCGAGGCGTTCCCCCACTTCGCCGGGCGGTTCGCGCTCCATCGCGAGGTGATCGAGACCGCATCCCGTTCCGGGCGACGATGGTCTCGCCGGCCGAGGGCACGGATCGATGGTTCGACACCGAGTACGTGCCGTTCGAGGACGGCGTCATCGCCGTCTCGCGGGACGTCACGGCAACAGTCCGGGCCGAGGCGGCACGGGCGGAGGCCGACGCCCGTTTCCGGATGGCGATGGACAGCGCGCCGATCGGGATGTGCCTGGTCGATCCCACGGGTCGCTTCCTCGAGGTCAACGCGGCACTCTGCATGATCCTGGATCGCGAGCCGCAGGACCACGTCGGCACGCTCTGGCAGGACGTGGTCCACCCGGACGATGCCCGCCTCGTCGAGCAGCGAGGAGCTGACCTCGCATCCGGTCGCCGCTCCGCATTCAGCCAGATCGTGCGCTGCCCCCACCGGGACGGAACGATCGCGCGGGTCGACATGTCTGCCGCCAGCGTGCTCGACGAGGCCGGCAGCGTCCACTACTTCGTCGCCCAGATGGTCGACATGACCGCACAGGTCGAGGCCAGCCTGGCCGTCCGCACGTCGGACGAGCGGCACAAGCAGCTCCTGGACGAGCTCGACGTGGCGGTGATCGTCCGCGACCTGGAAACTGGCAAGCAGACCTGCTCGAGCGCGGTGCAGGCCATGCTCGGATACTCGGCCGCGCAGATGGAGGTGCCGGGGTTCTGGCGGAGCCTCGTCATGGAGGCGGACCGGGAGCGGGCCTGCGCCGCCTGGGACGACGACACGACGCGCGACTCCTACACGCTCGAGTACCGGATGCGGCGGGCCGATGGCCGGGTCATCGACGTCGAGGAGCGCTGGCGAGCCACCCGGCTCCATGACGGACGCTTCACCCGCTGGCTGGGTCTCGCGGCCGATGTCACGGCTCGCAAACGCCTCGAGGAGACCGTGGCGCGGACCGGGCGCCTGGAGGCCGTCAGTCGCGTCGCGGCCGTGGCGGCCCATGACTTCGGCAACGTGCTGATGGGCATCCGCATCTTCCAGGGGTTCCTCAGGGAATCCATCCCCGCCGAGGATCCACGATCCGCCGACGTCAAGGCGATCGGCGACGCCGTCGAGCGCGGGCAGGAGCTAACCCGAACTTCCTGGGCCCGGCGGGCCTGATCCGGCACGTTCCGGACCCTTCCTGATCTCGGATCCGGGTGTCAGGATGAGTGTTGCGCGGTGCGAGATGTAGGCAGTAGATTACTTGACGCCCCGGCCAGGATGTGCATACTTGTTGCATGGTGAAGGCGAAGAGTTCGGCGATGCACGTAGTCAGGATCGTGAGTCGCCAGGGAGGCCGCGAGTACACGAGCACGCTGCTCCGCAACTCGTACCGCGAGGACGGCAAGGTCAAGAAGCAGACCCTCGCCAATCTCTCCCACCTGCCCGAGCCGCTCGTCGAGCTCATCCGGGCCTGGCTCGCGGGCGAGCGCTTCCTGCGCGTGGGCGAGACACTCCCGATCCGCCGCAGCCTGCCCCACGGCCACGTCGCCGCGGTGCTGGGGTTGGTCCGCTCTCTCGGCCTGCCGGGCCTCCTCGACCGGCGGCCGTCGCGGATGCGGGACCTCGCGACGGCGCTCATCGCGGGCCGCCTGATCGCACCCGCCTCCAAGCTCGCGACCGCGGCCCTCCTGGGCCAGACCACCCTGGGTGCCTGTCTCGGGGTCGAGGGCGCCGACGAGAACGAGCTGTACGGGGCGATGGACTGGCTGCTCGCCCGCCAGGCGCGAGTCGAGCGGGCCCTCGCGGCCCGCCACCTCGGCGCGGGCTCCCTCGTCCTGTACGACCTCACGTCGGTGTACATGGAAGGCAGCCACTGCCCCCTGGCCCGCCACGGCCACAGCCGTGATCACCGGCCCGACCGCCCGCAGGTCGAGTTCGGCCTGCTCACCGATGCGCGGGGCTGCCCGGTCGCGGTCGAGGCGTTCCCGGGCAACACCACCGACCCCGCCACCGTGGAGGCCCAGATCGAGAAGCTCCGGGTGCGCTTCGGCCTCACCGACATCGTCCTCGTGGGCGACCGGGGGATGCTCACCAGTGCCCGCATCGAGCGCCTCCGAGAGACCGGCGGGATCGGCTGGGTGAGCTGTCTTCGGGCACCCGCCATCCGCCGCCTCGTCGACGCGGGTGATCTCCAGCTCGGGCTGTTCGACGAGCGCAACCTGGCCGAGATCACGAGTCCGCAGTTCCCGGGCGAGCGCCTGGTCGTGTGCCGCAACCCAGCCCTCGCCGCCGAGCGGACCCGCAAGCGCGAGGCGCTCCTCGTCGCCACCGAGGCGGCCCTCGCGAAGGTTGCGGCCGCGGTGGAGCAAGGCAGGCTCAGATCGGCCGCTGCCATCGGCCTGCGGGCGGGGCGGGTGGTGAACGCGAGGAAGATGGCCAAGCACGTCGAGCTCGAGATCGCCGACGGGGTCTTCGCCTATCACCGACGGACCGACGCGATCGCCGCCGAGGCGGCGCTCGACGGGCTGTACATCGTGCGCACGAGCGTCGGACCCGAGCGGCTCGACGCGCCGGCGGTCGTCGAGACGTACAAGCGCCTCTCGGCGGTCGAGCGCGACTTCCGGGCGCTCAAGGGCGACGACCTCGCCGTCCGGCCGATCTTCCACTGGCGCGAGGACCGGGTCAGATCGCACCTGTTCCTGTGCTTCCTCGCGGCCTACGTGCGCTGGCACCTCGAGGCCGCCTGGGCACCACTCCTGTTCCGGGATGAGGCCCCACCCGCGCGGACCGATCCCGTCGCGCCGCCGCCGCGCTCGCCGGAGGCCCTCGCCAAGGAGCGCGACCACCGGACGCCCGATGGGCTGCGGGTCGGCAGCTTCCCGATCCTCATGGCCGAGCTCGCCACCCTGACCCGCAACCGGGTCGTGCCGGCCGGGCTCGGTGAGGAGGCGGCGTTCGACGTGCTGTCCGAGCCGACGCCGCTCCAGGCCCGCGCCTTCGAGCTCATCGGCGTCGCTCCCGCGAGCGTGTAGACAGAACGCCGCAGCTTCGCCAGCCGCATTCGTGCTCGAATGTGCCCGCCGGGCGCTGGAAGTTCAGGCTAGAGAGGCACCCAGGCTGGCAGCCTGGCCAGCCCGGCCCGCGAACCTATCGCCGAGGCAAGTAGGCGGCGCGCCCGAGGATCCTGAACTCGACGTCACCCCGCGCTCGGTCCGATGGCCCCGCTCGACGCTGACGATCACCCGTATCGTCTCGGCGCCACTCCTCTCGCCCCGACCAGATCCGCAGCAGCCGCGATTCGTGCTCAGAATCGCCCTTGGTGGTTCCTGTGGCGAGCCGATCTTGCACCACCGGTACCTGAATGTCTGGGAGATCGCTCTTCCAACGACTGCCATTTCGTCACTCGCCCGTGGCGGGAGCCCGACAGCCGAGCTGGCGCGGCCTCCGCCACGGGC
>DATCGK010000127.1:0-3389 GCA_036508975.1 Candidatus Limnocylindrales bacterium | reverse complement strand
TCTACGGGCGGTTCCGCCGATATCTGGCCGCAGCCGGCCTCACGCCGACCGGGCTCCACGTCCTCCGCCATACCGCGGCGAAGCTCCGTCGCGATGCTGGCGCCTCGATCGAAGCAGTGAGCGCATTCCTGGATCACAGCTCGCTCGCGGTCACGACCGTCTACCTGCGTCGCCTCGAGGGCGAAACGGACCGGACGTGGCCAGATGTGGCAATGGCGATCGGCGTGCAGTGAGATTCTCCGCGCTGGCAAGCGCGCTGAGGCTCGCCACCGTAAGTTGATGGTTGTGGACGAGGAACCATTGGTCGAGCTCATCACCGAGCTTGCCCGTTACGCGTCCGGAGATGACCTTCCGGTCACGCTTCGGAACCGCGCTCGTATCGGCTTGGAGCGGATGGAGGACCTGCTCGCGGCGGTTCGATCGGGCAACAAGATTCTCGCCGATGAACTCGTCCGCGGGACCTTCGCCAAGGACGGGAGGCGCCGAAGTGACGGCCTCCCGTCGATCCTGCCGTCCTGGGCGCGAGGCCACGTGGTCCTCGACGCCCTCGTAGGAGTTGTCGTCGTCGACGAGACTCTGACTCCGGTGACCGTGACCGTTCACTGGGAACGGGTGCCACCGGGACTACGACGAGCTGCGGCATCCCTCGCGAGCGAACTCGTTGACGCGTACCGCCCACGGCCCAAGGGCGGCCGACCGCGAAAGAATTCGCCGGCTGATTCGCCATCTAAACCGGGTGACCCAGATACAAGCGGTACGCCGGACTGAAATGCTCCGAGGGACATGCATTCCCTCGTTCGAGAGCTGACCCCGGACAGCATCGCGATTCTCCGTCGCATCCGCGGTCTCAGTCAGGGCGACCTCGCGCGCCGACTAGGTATGCGCCAGCCGGACCTCAGTGAGCTGGAGCGAGGCCGCCGGGCGATCCCGAAGGGCTTCGAAGAGAGGCTCTGGAAGGCGCTTGCCGAATGACTGGCCCGTCCAACCCCCTCCCGGCCCGTCACACGCACATGACGGGGTACCCGATCCGCGACGCGAGCGGGACGCTTGTCGCCATCCACCGCAGGCAAGACGGTCCGGACGGCAAGCGGATGTGGTGGGAGCAGCCCGACGGCACGCCCGGCCTCGGGGGGCTATCGACCGCCGATCTGCCGCTCTATGGGATCGACCGGCTGAACGGCTCGCCTACCGTGATCGTGGTCGAGGGCGAGAAGGCGGCAGATGCGCTGCTCTCGATCGGCGTCCAGGCCGTCGGCACCGTCACCGGGGCCAGCGGCACCCCGGGCGCCGTCCCACTGGCCGAGCTGACCGGGCGGCGCGTCCCCGTGTGGCCAGACAACGATGACGTCGGCCATGAACACATGCAGCGGGTCGCTGCGGGCCTGTTCTTCATCGCCGCGACCGTGTCGATCATCGACTGGTCTGACGCACCCGAGCACGGCGATGCAGCAGACTTCCTCGCCGCCGGCGGGAGCCGACAGGACGTGGAAGCGCTGGTCGACGGTGCCCGCCCGTTGCCGGATATTGCTGGCCCCGAGCCCAACCCTACCGAAGAGGAACAGGCATCCGCGAAGCCGACGAAGCGTTCAGCGGCTGACCTCATCGTCGAGCTCGCGATGGGCCGGTACGACCTCGCGCGGGCCGAGGACGGCGAGCCGTTCGCGATCGATCGCACGGGACCGAACGTCGCCCGCATGTTCCGCGGCGGGCGGACCTCCCTTCGTGCGGCCCTGGCGGCGAGCTTCGCTGACAAGTTCGGCAAGGTCCCGCCGGCCCAGGCGCTCGTGGACGCGTTGGCTGTCCTCGAGGGACGGGCGCTCGGCGCGGCTCGACGCCCGCTGCCGCTTCGCTCGGCGCGGCTCGACGACGGCTCGGTGGTCATCGACCTCGGAGAGGAGTCCGGCCGGGCGATCGTCGTCGAGACGGATGGGTGGCACATCGTGGATCGATCGCCGGTCACGTTTCGGCGATCCGAACTCATCTCTCCCCTGCCCGAGCCGAGGGTGGGCGATCTGTCCGACCTGCTGCGGCTCCTCAACGTCTCGCCCGAAGATCGCCCCCTGGTCCTCGCACAGCAGGTCGGCGCGCTGCTCGGCATCCCTGTCCCGATCGTCCTCTTCCGGGGTCCGGCCGGCGCCGCGAAGACATCCGCCGCCCGGGCGCTCGCTCGGACGATCGACCCGAGCCCGGCGCCCGTCCGGTCGGTTCCGCGAGATCCGGAAAGCTGGGCGGTGACAGCCGGTGGGTCGTACGTCGTGGTGCTCGACAACATCGACACGATCCCGAGCTGGCTGAGTGACGCGCTCTGTCGGGCCGTGACCGGGGAAGGCTATCTGCGGCGGGCGCTGTATACCGACAGCGCGATCAGCGTCGTCGCCTTCCGCCGGGCGATCATCCTGACCGGGATCGACCCGGGCGCTATGCGGGGCGACCTCGCCGATCGGCTCCTGGCCATCGACCTCAGGCCGATCGACGAGCGCCATCGGCAGGACGATGCCGAGGTGGAGGTTGCGTTCCACTCGGCGCATCCAACGATCCTCGGCGCGGTCCTCGAGCTCACCTCGGCGGTCCTGCGGACCCTGCCGAGCATCAGCCTCGCTCGCCGTCCGCGGATGGCCGACTACGGTCGGGTCCTCGCGACCATCGACGCGATCCTTGGGACGAACGGGCTCGACCGCTACATGGCGCAGCGTGGTGAGCTCCAGCGCGAGGCAGCAGAAGGTGATCGCATCGGCTCCGCGGTCATCACGTGGATGACAGACCGGGAGTCCTGGACCGGGACCGCGACCGAGCTCCTCGAAGCGATCACGCCGGAGCGCCGGCCGAAGGACTGGCCGACGACCCCGCGCGGACTGTCGGGCGCCCTCCGTCGTGTGGCCCAGCCGCTCGAGGCCGCTGGCATCCGCCTGACGTTCTCACAGGCTGGCCATGACAAGCGACGCATCATCGGCCTAGAAAGGGCAGGCGAGCAACCGTCCGCACCGTCCGCAGACCGTGATCGAAGCGTGAAGCAGGCGGACGGTGGGGACGATCCGGCGGTCGATGCGGACGGTTGGACCCCTCCAGTAGTGGCCGACCGTCCGCAGATGTGGGCCGTTTCTGTACACGCCGGGGACGGTGCGGACGGTGCGGTCGGTCGATCTGCTTCTGTTCTTGGGCAGGAGGACGCCCAAGCTGCCGCCTGGGACCCGAACGTCACCGACGATGACCCGCAGTCCACGTTGTGGTCGAACACCCCGCTCCGAGATCCTGACGATGCTGCGTCAGGCGCGTGGGGGACCATCGGATGACACCGGCCGAGCTGGTCGGATCGCTCCGTCGCCGTGGCATCCTCCTCGTGCCCGCCGCCGACGGCCGCCTCCGTTATCGCCCGCGGGAGGCCTTGTCCG
>DATCGK010000126.1:0-2534 GCA_036508975.1 Candidatus Limnocylindrales bacterium | reverse complement strand
CAACCTGGAGCCCCGCCGACCGGAGCGCCCGACCGAACCCGACCGCCTCCGCCAGCAGCCGGCGGCCGTCCACGGCCTCGCCGGTGGGGGCGATCAGGATGGGGGTCCGAGGATCGGAGCGCATGGCTACAGACTAGCCCTCATAGTGCGGCGTTGGCTCGCGCCGGCTTGAGCTCAAGCTCGGGTGGCGCGGGCGCGGGCGGATCCGCCACGACTCACCGCATGAGTCGAATCGAGGGTTGGTGTGCACGGCCGATGCACGAATGCCTGGTCCCAGGCCCCGACTCACGCTCGGCGATGGCCGCGATGACTCGCCCGTTGAGTTATGGCCCGGGCGGCGTGGCGGTCACAGGCGCGAGACCCGCCACGACCAGGTCCGTGTCGAAGGCAAAGGCCCGCGCGATCCCATGCCGCGCGGCAAACCCGACGGTCACGCGGTCGACCACGCTCGTCCCGCCGCCGAGCCGCCGGTGCTCCTCCACCGCCAGATCATGCAGGTGGCGATCCACCATCTCCACCCGGAGCGTGGGCAGGAGGTCGTCAACCAGGGCCGCCACACCTGCCGGACCCAGCCGCGACCGCACCAGGGCCAGGCTCTCGATCACCACATAGGCATGGGTGACCAGGTCCTCGTCATCGGGGTCCGTCCAGAAGCCGGCCGCGGCCGCGTGGTTCGCGTCCCTCCGGTCCAGGAGAGCGAACAGCGCGCTGGTGTCGACCACGACACTCACCAGCTCACCTCGCCCAGCAGGTCGTCGTGGTGCTCGGAGACATCGGAACGTCCGGAGTCGAATGCGCCAAGCACCCGCAGCGACCGAACCCGGGCCGCCCGGCGTGCCTCCAGCTCCTCCGGATAGCAGGTGTCCACGGCCTCGCGCACGAGAGCACCCACGCTCACGTGGCGGCGCGCGGCCTCACGCCCAAGCCGCAGGTGCTGGGAGTCGGTCAGGCCGATCGGGATACGACGCACAACCGGATGATGCCACACTGGTCAACTCTGATATCATCCCGTGAACAAGTGCGCTGCGCCGGAGCATGGACGCCGCCGATCATCCCGCCCTTACCGGCGCGAGGCGTCGCCCCGGCGGTGGGCGATGGCCAGAGCGATCGCGATGGCGATCAGCGCGCCGGTGGCGTCAATGGCCACGTCCACGGGCGATGGATGGCGACCTGCCACGAGGCCCTGGTGCAGCTCATCTGTGGCGGCGTAGAGCACTGCCAGGACGAATCCCAACGCCCACGGCCGGCGCAGGGTGGTGGTTGCGGCAAGCGCGCGCCAGATGAGCAGGGCCAGGATCGCGAAGGCGCCCATGTGCCCGATCTTGCGCACGACGAAGTCGAGGGCCTGGTCCGACAGGATCCGCAGGTTCGGCTGCGCCGAGAACGCGAAGATCAGCCCCGCCCAGGCGAGCACCGGCAACCAGGCAAGGAGTCCCGTCCGCATCGACATCCGCCACACCTTGCCGAGCCTACCGCATCGACGGCCCACGACGCCGCGCCGAGTTGTCCTGGTCCGTGATCGCCGGGTAGGTCAGGTCCCGGCGCTGGTCTCTGCGAGATACCCGCGGGCCGTGGTGCCGCGCACCTGGCGGATGTCCTCCTCGTACTTGAGGACCACGCCCAGGGTCTCGTCGACCAGGTCCCCGGACAGCTCCGTGGCGCCCAAGCTCAGCAGGGCCGCCGCCCAGTCGAGCGTCTCCGCCACGCCCGGCACCTTGGTCAGGTCCGCCGATCGGAGCCGGTGGACGAAGGCGACCACCTCGCGGGCGAGCGTCGCCGGGGCGTCCGGCACGCGCGTCGCGACGATCTCGAACTCCTTGGCCGCCGTCGGGTAGTCGATCCAGTGGTAGAGGCAGCGGCGCTTCAGCGCGTCGTGTACCTCGCGGGTCCGGTTGGACGTGAGGACGACCCGCGGGGCCCTGGCGGCGCGGATGGTGCCGATCTCGGGGACCGTGACCTGGAAGTCGGAGAGGATCTCCAGGAGGTAGGCCTCGAACTCCTCGTCCGCGCGGTCGATCTCGTCGATCAGCAGGACCGGCGCCTCGCCGTCCGTCGCCTCAAGGGCCTGGAGGAGCGGACGCTTGAGCAGGAACTCTGGCCCGAAGATGTCATGGGCAGACGCCCTGTCGATCTCCCCGCGCGCCTCGAGCAGGCGGATCTCCAGCATCTGGCGCGGGTAGTTCCACTCGTACACCGCGGTGTTGACGTCCAGGCCCTCGTAGCACTGGAGACGGATGAGCCTGGTGTCGAGACTCTTGGCCAGGACCTTCGCGAGCTCCGTCTTGCCCACGCCAGCCTCGCCCTCCAGGAGCAGCGGGCGCCCGAGCTCCAGCGCGAGGAAGACGGTCGTCGCGAGGGAGCGCTCGGCGATGTAGCCGTGGTGGCGGAATGCGTCCACGATGCCGTCGATGGAGCGGGTCTGTGCCGGGCGGTCGGCGCGGGACTGGGTTCGATCGGCGGCGGCGGATGCGGCGGCTGATGGGGCGGCGGCGGGAGCGGCGGCCGGGGGGGCGGGGGCGGCGGGTGGGGCGGCG
>DATCGK010000125.1:0-13817 GCA_036508975.1 Candidatus Limnocylindrales bacterium | reverse complement strand
CGAACGCGGCCGCGCAGCCAACCCAGTACAGGACCTCCAGGCCGTCGAGCTGGCCCGCCGCCTTCACGTCTGCAACGGTCCTGACCTTGAAGGCGAGACCCTTCGTCCAGTCCAGGCGCGCGGACGGCGGCTGGCCCCACGGGTTGGCGACGCTCTCCATGCCCCGGAACGCCGCCGTCAGCTCCTGCGGGAACCTGCTGTCCTCGAGGACAAGGTTCCGGCGCAAGCCGACGATCTTGTCCACGTGCTCGATCGTGACGGGGCATGCCTCGACACAGGCCCCGCAGGTGACGCAGTCCCACACGGCGTCGTACGGGATCGCGGTGTCGACGATGGGCGCGGCCATCGCAACCGGGTTCGGACGTGGCTCGGGCCGCCCGTACGTCTCGCGCACCGAACGACCGTCGGGGATGAGGTCGATGCCCGCCTCGGCGCTCTTGGCCATCTCGCGGATGCCCATGATGAGCTGCTTGGGGTTGAGCGGCTTGCCCGTGGCAAACGCGGGACAGGCCTCCTGGCAGCGGCCGCACTCCGTGCACGTGAACCCGTCGAGGAGATCCTTCCAGCGGAGGTCCGCGATCGTCCGCACCCCGAAGGTCGCGTTCTCCGCCTCGAGGTCCATCGCCGGCAGCTGGCCCCTCGGCGCCAGCTTGCGCAGGTAGACGTTGAAGAAGCTGGTGTAGACGTGGAAGTGCTTGTTGGTGGGGATGAAGACGAGGAAGACCGCGAGGACCGCGATATGCGACCACCACAGGACCACGAACACCGCCTCGGTCACCTGGTCCCCGAGACCGCGGAGCGGAACGGCCAGCGCGTTGGTGACGATGGCGCCGGGCACGTCGCCGTACCTCGCGGCCTCGAACGCCTGGGCGAGAAACTCCGTCGCGACGACGAGCAGGATCAGGATCAGCACGATGACGTTGCCCCGGCTGAGGGTGAGCCGGACGGGGCGCTGGACGAGCCGTCGCCAGAACACGAACGCGAGGGCAACGAAGACGCCGACGGCGGTGATGTTCTGCAGGCCGACGAGGAACACCCAGATCAGGCCGTCGAGTGGCCACCCGATGACGGCCTGGAGGAGCCCGCCGGTGACGACGTTGATGTTGCCGATGAGCAGCGTCGTCGAGCCCAGGAAGATGGCGTAGTGCAGGATGCCCGCCCGGCCGTGGCGGAACATGCGCGTCTGGAGGATCGTGTACCTGACCAGGCCCAAGAGACGGCGCCCGATCTCGCTCGAACCGCTGGGGCCGTCCGCGTGCGCCGCGGTGAACACTCGCAGGCGGCGGGCCACGATCAGCGCGAAGATCCCGAAGGCTCCCCAGAAGATCGGGAACACGAGCGGATACGCCGGTACCTCGGCGAACGTCTCGAACATGGGTCAGGCGTCCTCCGGCAGGCCGGGTGGCAGATCTTCTCGCCCCGCAGCCCGGGCGGCGGCATGGTCGAATGAGCCCGCCAGGGTCTCGAGCGCGTGGTCGAGGAGCGGAACCAGCACCTCGAGCGACTCCAGCGCCCCCTTGGGCGAGCCGGGCAGATTGGCGACGAGCGTCCCGCGCCGCACGCCCACGATGCCGCGCGAGAGCGCGGCAAACGGCGTGCTGCGGCGACCATCGGCGCGCATGGCCTCGGCGATCCCTGGGATCTCGTAGTCCAGGACCGCGGCCGTCGCCTGCGGGGTGACGTCCCGTGGCGTCAGGCCGGTGCCACCCGTGGTGACGACCAGGACGTGGTCACGGGCGCCCGAGACGATGACCTCGGCGATGGCAGCCTCGTCGTCCGGGACCATCCGCCGCTCCACCGTGAAGCCGAGCGCGGCCAGCCGCTCTGCCACGAGTTCCCCGGAGGCGTCCGACCGGTCTCCCGACGCGCCCCGATCGCTCGCCGTCACGACGAGCGCGGACCGGGCGGCGGGCGGCGGCAGGGACGGTGCCATCAGACGGGCTTGCGCTTGCCGACGCGGCCCGCGATCCGGTCACCCGGCTGACGTCTGGGGCCCGGTCCCGCATCCGCGACGACGGGACGATGCCATTCACCGCTCCTGCCGCCGCTCTTGGACAACAGCCGGATCGCCCGGATCTCGACGCCTCGCTCCACGCCCTTGACCATGTCGTACACGGTGAGCGCGGCCACGGCCGCGGCGGTCAGCGCCTCCATCTCCACGCCCGTGGGCCCGGTGGTCGCGGCCTCTGCGCGGATCCGGAGTACGCCCGCGGCGCGGTCCGGGCTGATGGACACGAACAGGTCGGTCAGTGGGAGCGGGTGGCAGAGCGGGATCAGGTCCGACGTGCGCTTGCCCGCCATCACGCCGGCCAGCTCCGCCACGGTGAGGACATCACCCTTCTCGTTGCCGCCGTCGATGACGAGGCTCATCGTCTCCGGCGAGACGGCCACCTCGGCCTCCGCGACGGCGCGGCGGGCGGTGGGCGGCTTCGCGCTCACGTCAACCATGCGCGGGCGCCCGCGACGGTCCACGTGGGTGAGTCGGCGGCGTATGGCTCGGGGAGCGTCGGGGTGATCCATCAGTCCTCCTGGTCGCCACCGATGCTAGCGGGTCCGGGGACCCCCCGGCGGCCTATCCGCGGTCGAGCCGGCGCGCCATCCCGGCGTCACCGCCCGTGCTGACCGCCTGGCGCTCACCGACGGCGCCAGCGGCCGTTTGCAGCCGCGCCTGCGCTCGCAGCCGCGCTGGAGGCGACGCGTTGACGCATCACCACGGCGATCCCCTCGCGCGTGATCATCCCGGCGAACCGACCCCCGTCCACGACGGCCAGGCCATCCTGGCCGGACCCGTTCAGGGTATCCACGACGTCCCACAGCGCATCCCCGGGGGCGAGGAGCGGCGCCTGCGGGGGCACGGCCATCACGCCCTCGGCGCGCGTGGCAGCGAACCTCCGCCGGCCCAGGCGCTGCAGCCGTTTCCGGCCGATGACGCCCAGGACCTGCTCGTCCGCGACCACCGGCAGTGCGGACACCGCGTCCGGTCCGCTGAACCGGTCCGCGAACGTGTCGACCGTCAGGTGCGGGGCGACCCGCGGCCCGTCCGCCTGCATCGCCTCGCCGACCGTCGCACCCCGCAGCAGGATCTCCAGGTCCAGGCGCCGGTCCAGCGTCCGGGCGCCCGTGGCGATCAGCCAGCCGAGGGAGAGCACCAGGAACCCGGGTGTCGGCAGGTCGGCGAACGCCAGTGCGACGCCGACGCCAACGGCGATCCAGCCGAGCATCCGGCCGACGCGGGCGGCGACGCGACCGGCGCGGTCCCGGTCGCCACTGCGTGCCCAGGCGATCGCCCGGACCACGCGGCCGCCGTCCAGCGGCAGCCCGGGCAGCAGGCTCACGAACCCCAGGATGAGGTTCAGGCCACCGATGAGCACCAGCCCGCCCGCGATGGCGCCGAGACCCTGCCCGCTGATCCAGACCACGAGGGCGAACGGAAGGAGGGCCAGGCCCAGGACCAGCGAGAGACCGGGACCCGCAAGGGCGATCGCCATCTCGTCGCTGGGGTGCCGGGCCTGGATCGAGAGCGGCGCGAGTCCCCCGATGAACCCGAGGACGATGGTGGAGGAGGCCACGCCACAGCGCCGGCCGACGAGCGAGTGGGCCAGCTCGTGGGCGACAACGGAGACGAGGAAGCCCAGCGCCACGAGTCCCCCGACGACCCACTGCAGCGGGACGGCGAGACCGGGCGAGGTGACCGCCGCCTGCTCGGCGCCCAACATCGTCACGATGGCGGCGAGCACGGCCCAAGCCAGCGAGATCCGGATCTCGATGCCGAACAGCCGCGCGATCCCCACCCCACCGGCGTTCACGACTCGAGCCTCGCTGCCCGGCGGCCGGAGAACAGGGCGAGCCCCACCGACAGCACGATGACGACGACACCGACGCCGATCGTCGTCTCCACCCAGAACTGCTCCGGGAAGAGCTGGACGAGGCGATCGGTGCGCGGATCGAACAGGTAGGTCCCGGCGGGGAAGAACAGCCGGTGGAAGATCTCGAACGCCGTGTCGAACAAGAACATGCTCGTCAGGCCACCCACCACGGTGACCACCGCGATGACCTTGCCGCTGCCGGCCAGCCGCCGCCAGAACGCGGTCCTGGCCCCGGGGCCGCCCGCCCGTGCGAGCAGGTATGCCGCCAGGAGGACGAGGGCGCCCGCCGCGGCTGCGACGTAGAAGCCGGCGAAGACGCCGCGAACATCGCGCATGTGCTGGCGCTCGCGCTCCACCAGGACCGGCTGACCGGCGAGGGCGACGTCGAACGTCTGGGGTCCGATGACGAGGTCGGCCAGGATCTCGTTGGTGACGTAGGCGAGGTCGTCCGGGTTGTAGCCGGTCCACGCGGCGGCGTCGGCGCGTCCCTGCTCGAACCCCACCCAGAGCGGGTTGAGGAACGGGAGGATCGCCAGGGCCACGACGACGAGGGCGGCCGCGATGCCGGTGACGAGGGCGGCGAGGACGCCGCAAAGGGATGCCATCAGGCGCCGATGGTACTTGGTGCGCGCGCGGTCACCCTCGGCAGGGACCGGCGATGGGTTCCGCTGCCGGTTTCGAGCTGTGTTCCGGGCCGGTTCCCCCGCCCTGGCTCACGCCTCCTCGAGCGTGCGCGCCTGCTCCCACCAGGTCTGGACCATCAGGTCCGGCGGGACCTCCCAGGTGAGCTCCGTCGCCGCGCGCGCGAGTCGCACCCGGAAGGCTGCGAGATCCACGTCGAGAAGGTCCCGGAGCCCGCCGATGTCGGCCTGGACGAACAGCTGGTGCTCTCGCGGCCCGAAGCCTGCGAGGTTCAGCATCAGGGACTCGTCACGCCAGCGGAGAACGTCGTTGGTCGTCGCCCTCACGTAGTCCGCCAGGTACTGGCGCCGGGTGGGTGTCTTCGACACCTCGAGGAGGGTCCCGGTGGTGAAGATGCCCTGCTTCTCCAGGCGCGAGAGGTGCACGGGCTCGATGCGCGAGAGCTCGGTGATGGGCGGCACGGGCGGCGTCGGCCTCCGGTGGTCAGGCGGATCAGGGCGCCCATTATCGCGGGTACGGGGTCGCACCGCACTGCGGTGGGCGGCGACCGCCATGCGTGCGGCCGACCGGTGGACGCCGTCGCCCTTTCGCGCATCGCGTCAGCCCGGGAGCGGCCGGTCCTCCAGCACCACGTCCCAGTGGGCGTCAAGGAGCTCGAAACGGCGCTGCTCCTCGGCCTTGAACGTCGCCTGGTCGGGGTAGAGGCTCAGCGCGATCTCTCCGTCCGAATGCTCCTGCGTCGCCGCCCAGTCCCGGTACGTGATCGAGACCAGGACGTCCCAGCCGGCCTCCCCCACCCCGTGGAAGCGCGGTGTCCGAAGCTCGACGGCCGTATACCGACCAGCGGCCAGCTGATCGCGAAGGATCGGCCAGTGATTTCGCTTGAAGAGATCCA
Source organism: Candidatus Limnocylindrales bacterium (assembly GCA_036508975.1). Taxonomy (GTDB): domain Bacteria; phylum Chloroflexota; class Limnocylindria; order Limnocylindrales; family CSP1-4; genus CAIXZV01. Next base: position 8,414 of record DATCGK010000125.1, on the reverse strand, counting down.
TGAACTCGTCGTGGTGGCCCCAGCGCGTCCGGTAGAAGTAGAGGATCTCAACGGGCTTCGACATCGCGTGTGCTCCTTCGGGTGGGGATGGTGAGGATGGCGCCCGGTCAGGCGTCGAGACGAGCCGCCTCGGCCCGGAGCAGCGTCCAGGCCCGCTCGACGTGTCGTGGCTCGGTGTGCAGGTTGCCGATCGCCATCCGGATCGTGAACCGGTCCCGGAGACGGGTGTGCGAGAGGAAGACCTCGCCCGTGCGATTGACGGCATCCATCAGGCGGGTGTTGAGATCGTCGACGACGGCGCGGACCTCCGGCTCGTCCTCGCGACCGACGAGGCGCAACGGGCGGTATCGGAAGCAGACCGTGGAGAACGGGGCCGGCGCCAGGCGCTCCCAGTCAGGCTCCGCGTCCACCCACGCCGCGAAGCCGGCCCCGAGGTCCAGGTGATACCGGATCCGCCGTCGGAGCCCCTCCAACCCGAACCATCGCAGCTGCATCCAGAGCTTGAGCGCCCGCATCCGCCGCCCGAGCTGGGGCTGGTACTCGTTGTAGTCCAGGACGGGGTTCACGCGGTCGAGCGTGCGCAGGTACTCGGGCACGAGGCTGAACGCGGCGCGGAGCTGGTCCATCCGGCGGCTGAGCAGCAGCGAGGCGTCCAGGGGCGTGAACAGCCACTTGTGCGGGTTGACGACGATCGAGTCCGCGCGCTCCCAGCCCGCGAACGGCCCGCGCCGCTCCGGCAGCAGTGCCACCACGCCGGCATACGCCGAGTCCACGTGGAGCCAGAGGCCCTCTCGCTCGGCGATGTCCGCCACGGCCGCCACCGGGTCCGCCGACGTCGAGGACGTCGTGCCGATGGTCGCCACGACGGCGATCGGTCGCCGTCCGGCAGCGCGGTCTTTGGCGATCGCCGCGGCGAGGGCGGTCACGTCCATCTCGTACCGGTCGTTGGTGGGGATCTTGACCAGCGCTGCGCGACCCAGCCCCAGCGTCATGCACGCCTTCTCGATGGAGCTGTGCGCCTCAGCCGAGGCATAGACCCGGGGCTGTCCGATGTCCGGCCGCCCCGCAAGCCCCAACGCCGACGCGTCCAGTCCCGCGGCTTCGCGCGCGGCGGCGAGGGCGATCAGCGTGGAGGTGGAGGCGGTGTCGGTCAACAGCCCCTCGAAGGCGTCCGGCAGCCCCAGCCCCTCGCGCAGCCAGCGGACCACCACGCCCTCGAGCTCCGTCCCGATCGGCGAGGTCCGCCAGAGCATCGGGTTCTGGCCGAGCGCCGCCGTGATCATCTCGCCCAGGACGCCCGGGCCGGACGCGCTGGTGGCGAAGTAGGCGAAGAAGCCGGGGTGCTGCCAGTGCGTGGCGTTCGGGAACACCAGCCGGTCCACGTCGGCCAGGATCGCGTCCATCGCCTCCGGCGTCTCGGGGGCGTGCGCCGGCAGCTGCGGGGCGATGGTCCCGGGCTCGATCGGCGGGAAGACCGGGTAGCGCTCGAGATCCGCGAGGTAGTCCGCCAGGCGGTCCACCACCACGTGACCGGCCGCCCGGAAGGCCTCCGGGTCCATGTCGTTGCGGCCGGTCAGCTGCTCCGGGTCAAGGCGCGGGTCGTCGTCGGTCACCCGGCAAGTCTACTGGCGGACGGCGTTTCAGATGGAGGTGCCTCAGATGGAGGTGCCGACGTCCGACAGGATCGATGAGACCTGGCCGCCCACGAAGATCAGCGCGACGAGCGAGATGATCGCGACGAGGAACAGGATGACCAGCCCGGCCACGCAGCCGAGGACGAGGCCGTTGCTGGAGCTGCCGGCCGGCCGGACCATTGCCGTGCCGGCGAACCGGTCGTGCAGGCCCTGCTTGGTCGGGCTGGCGATCGTCGTCACGAGGAGGGCGAGGGTCCATGCCAGCAGGGCCAGGTTCGCCATCCCGCCGAGCACCGCGAGCACACCTACGACCGAGAGCCAGTCGCCCATCGCCAGCCAGCGCCGGAACGCCTGCCCAAGGTCGATCTGCCGGCCTGTGGCCGCATCGCCGAGCTGGAGGTTGAGGAGCCGCATGCCGAGCGTGGCCCGCGCTGAGCTCGCCCACTGCACGGCGAAATACCCGGCCTGAATGGCGAGCGCCACGAGGCTGAACAGAAGCGACGAGGCGATCGATGACGCCGCAAACGGGCTCGCGTTCGGGCTTCCCCAGGTCACGCCGGCTATCGCGAGGACCAGACCGAGCGCGAAGAGCACCATGCCGGCGACGATCCCCGCGATGAAGCAGTCGATCACGTAGGCAACGAACCGCGGCAGGGCTCCCGCGTACTCGAGGCCTGGGGCGCCCGGGACAGCGAACCTCCCACCACCCGCATACGGGGGAGACGCCCAAACGCCACCGGGGACCGGAGCGGGGCCGGGCGCCCCAGGCGGCCCGGGAGCGGACCAGGGTCCAGGCCCGGCAGCCGGTGCCGGGGGCGCTGCCGGGGGCGGCGGTGGGACCATCGGGATCCAGGTGAGACGTGGCGTGCCGCCCTGCGGCCCGCCACCCTCGGGCGCATTCCCGCCAGGATCCTGCCCCGTCATCGGTCACCCTCCACTCGGACGAGGACGCGCGCCCATGCTACTCGCCCCTGCGCCAGCGCAGGGCTGCCTCAGGCCTTGATGCGGAGGCGCTCCGGGTCGTACATCGGCCTGACGGAGGCGCGCGCCGGGTAGCGGACGCCCGCGACGTCCACCTCGAACCGGCCACCGTCGATGGCTTCGGCGGGGATCCCGGCCTCGTCCTCCACGGCTGCGAGGCCCACCGCCGCGCCCAGCGTGTGTCCGTAGCCACCCCAGCGCACGTGGCCAAACCACTTCCCGTCGCGCAGCACCGGCTCGCCGTGATAGAGGATCGGCCCCGGGTCCTCCAGCAGCACCTGGACCAGGCGCCGCTTCGGCGGTCCCGGCCGGCGGGCCGCCAGCAGCGCATCCCGACCGATGAAGCCGCCGGGCTTGTCCCAGGCCACCGCGAAACCCAGGCCCACGTCGAGCGGTGTGTCGGTGTTGTCGATATCAAGGCCGAAATCCCGGTACGCCTTCTCGAGGCGCAGGCTGTTCAGCGCACCCATACCCACGTTGCGGTACCCATGGACAGAGCCTGCTTCGAGGAGCGCGTCGTAGACGGTCAGAGCCTGGTCCGCGGACACGTGCAGCTCCCAGCCCAGCTCGCCGACGTAGGTGACCCGAATCGCCAGCACCCGGGCGTAGTGCAGGTCGATCTCCTGCGCCGTGAGGTACGGGAACGCCTCGTTGGACAGGTCCGCGCTCGTGAGCGAGGCCAGTAGCTCCCGGGACCGGGGGCCCTGGACCGTCATCAGCGTGACCCCGGCCGTGATGTCGGTCACGGTCACGAACTCATCGTCGTGGGTGTGGCGCTCGATCCAGGGCGCCATCCGCCGGTGGATCGTGTCCGTGACCACCAGCAGGAACCGCTGTTCCGCCAGGCGCGTGACCGTGAGGTCGGCGATGATCCCGCCCGCCTGGTTCAGCCACTGCGTGTAGACGAGCCGCCCAACAGGGACCGCCACATCGTTGGCGCAGATCCGGCTCAGGACCCGCTCGGCATCCCTGCCCTGCACCAGGAGCTTGGCCATGCCCGACATGTCCAGCATCCCCACGGCCTCGCGAACGGCCCGGTGCTCCTCCGCCACGTAGGCGAACGCCCCGTTCCGCCCCCAGCCCTGCGGCTCCTCCGGGTTCGTCCCGTCGGCGTCGAACCAATCCGCGTACTCCCAGCCGGAGGAAGGCGTGAAGTGCGCGCCGCCGGCGGCAAGCCGGTCGTGGATGACCGAGCGACGCACATTCCGTCCGGACCAGGCGTGCCACGTCGGGAAAGACGCGTCCCCGAACAGCGCGCCCAGCTGCTCCACGGCGCGGTCCTTCCGGAACCGGCGGCTGGTCTCGAAGGTCTGCGTCCGGTCCACCGTCATGCCGCTGACGTCCACCGGCGGCACGCCGTCCACGACCCATTGCGCGGTCAGGCTGCCGACGCCGCCGGAGAGGAGGATGCCCAGGCTGTTGAGGCCCGCGGCGACGAACAGGTTGCGGACCTCGGGGGCCTCGCCCAGCTGAGGCATCGCGTCGGGCGTGAAGCTCTCCGGGCCGCAGAACATCGTCCGGACGCCGGCCTCGCGGAGGGACGGGAAGCGGTCCATCGCCGCGTCCAGGTAGGGCGCGATGCGATCCCAGTCGGGCGGCAGGCTGGCGAAGGCGACGTCCCGCGGGACACCGTCCAGGGACCACGCCGCGGCCCGCGGCTCGAACAGCCCGACGAGGATGCCGCCGCCCTCCTCGCGGTAGTAGGCGTAATTGTCAGGGTCCTCGACGATCGGCAGGTCGGGGTGGGCCCAGGGAACGGTGTCCGTGATCAGGTAGTAGTGCTCGGCCGCCTGGAGCGGGACCGAGACGCCCGCCATGGCGCCGACCTCGCGCCCCCACATGCCGGCCGCGTTGACCACGTACTCGGCGCGGATCGGCCCCCTGTCCGTCTCGACGCCCGTCACGCGGCCGCCGGCCTGCGTGATGCCCGTGACCGTGACGCCCTCCACGATCCGGGCACCGTTCATGCGGGCGCCCCTGGCGTAGGCCTGGGTCAGGTCGGCCGGGTTCACGCGCCCCTCGTCGGGCACGTAGAACGCGGCCAGCACGTCGTCGGTCTTCGCGGCCGGCCACAGTCGGCCGAACTCGGCGGCGGAGATCTCCTCGTTCGGCACGCCGAAGCCGCGGACGAACGCAGCCTCGCGGCGCAGCCCCTCCAGCCGCTGGGGCGTGGTCGCGAGGTGGAGGTGCCCGATCGGCCGATAGCCCGTGGCCTGGCCGGTCTCGGCCTCCAGGGAGACGCACAGATCCCGCGTGTAGCGCGCCATCCACAGGAGCGTCTCGGACGACATCCCTGCGGACGTGATGAGGCCGGCCGCGTGCCAGGTCGTGCCCGCGGTGAGCTGGCGCCGCTCGAGCAGCAGCACGTCCTTCCAGCCCAGCTTCGCCAGGTGGTAGGCGATGCTCGTGCCGATGACGCCGCCGCCGATGATGACCACGCGCGCCTGGTCCGGGATCGTGCCCCTGGAGTCAACCTGCGGGGTCTCCATGGTCCGTCGCCTCCGTCTATCCGTGGCGCGCTGCCAGCCTCCTCGTGATGCTAGCCGGGCGGAGTCCCCGCCGGGATGACGTCCCGCGGGCCGGGCACCGGTAGGATCAACCCGGGCACCGGTAGGATCAACCATGACGCGGCGCCCGGAGCCGCACGGCGTGAGAGGTATCGAGGATGACGGTGACGAGCATCGGTCCTGAGCCCGATGAGGTCGTGTTGCCGCCCGATGGGGTCGTGCTGCCGGACACCGGCCGCCCCGGCGATGTCCGGATCATCGCGACGGTGCTGCTCGGATGCGCGCTCTACCTCGCGCTCGCAACCGTCGTCGGCGTGCTGGGCCTGGGAACGATCGGCATGCTGGTCGCCCTCGTGATCGCCGACCTGATCTCGTGCCGGATCACGGGGCTCCGGGGCCGCTGGACGCACGTTCTCATCGGAGCCACGGTGCTGCTCGGGACGGCGACCATCGCGGTGGCACTGGTCACCCTCGTCCCGTAGGAGCTCGCCGCACGGGCGAGGTCACCCTCAGTCGAAGCGCCACAGGTCCTGGCAGGTCTCGTGGCTCACGCCGTCCGGGTTCCTGGCGCGGCCGGGCGGTGTCTCGAAACGCTGCAGGAGGTACTCGTCGCGGGTGCTCGCCCTCGTCCAGCGGACCTTGATCACGTAGTGCGGATGGTCGCGGTGCGTGACCATCTCCGGCCCCGTGGGAAACACTTGCTCGACCTTGCCGACGAAGCCGCCCAACACCACCCGGGGTCGACCGACTTGACGTGGTGGCGCATCCTTCACGAGGTAGCAGGGCCGCCGACCGGCGGCCGATCCATCGTCGCCACGGCCACCGTGGCGTTCGGGTAGGAAGGAGGCAGGCCTTTGCTGTCTGCAGGCCCCATCGCCCGCCGCGCAGGATCCATCGTCCGGCGCGCGGCTCTGTTCATCGTCGCGATCGCGATTGCCACCGCTGGGGGCGTTGCGCTCGGACCGGGGACCACTATCGCGGCGTCGCCGACCGCCGGCGCACCGAAGGTCGTCATCGTCGTCGGACCCTCGGGTGCCTCCACCACCCTCTACCTCAGGCGCGCCCGCTCGTACGCCACACAGGCTCGAAGCTACGGCGCCCGGGTGACCGAGATCTACACCCCGAACGCCACCTGGCCCCGCGTCGTCGCCGCCGCCCAGGGCGCGAACGTGCTCATCTACCTCGGCCACGGCAACGGCTGGCCAAGCCCGTACGCCCCGTACCAGGGCCGGACGAAGAATGGGCTCGGCCTCAACCTGACGCCCAGCTCCGGCAACACGAAGCCGACGTACTACGGCGAGGATCAGCTCGCGACCACGCTCCAGCTCGCCCCGGGCGCCGTGGTGCTGCTGGGGCACCTGTGCTATGCGTCCGGCAACGGCGAGCCCGGTTCGCCACAGCCGAGCTGGAACACCGCCCGCCAGCGCGTGGACAACTACGCCGCGGGCTTCCTGCGGGCCGGCGCGAGTGCCGTCATTGCGGATGGCCATGGCGGTCTCACCGAGGAGCTGGCGTACCTCTTCGGCCCGGCAAAGCCGCTGCTGGCGGCGTGGCGCGCCGATCCCGGGGGCAACGACAACGTGCGCCGCTTCGACTCCCTGCGGACCCCCGGAGCCGCGGCGTACCTCGACCCCAATTCCGCGAAGGCCGGCTTCTACCGCTCGCTCGTCTTGGCGTCGCCGACGGTCTCGACGGCCAGAATCCTCGGGACTCCGCTCCTCGCGAACGTTGCAACTACCGTGATCGTGCGCTCCAGGCCGGGCACGACGAGCACCGCCATCGGGAAGCTCTCCGCTGCGTCGCGGCTGTTCGTGGCCGGCCCGTTCGTGCGCGATGCCGCCGGCCGGACCTGGGCCCCGGTGAAGACCTCGACCGGAAGGGCCGGCTACGTCGCCGCCTGGCTGTTGAAGCTCACGGGTGTCGCGAGGACGACCACATCCGTGGTGCTGCGGTCTGCTCCGAGCGTGTCGAGCACGTCGCGCGGAACGATCGCGAAGGGTACGCAGGTCACGGTCACCGGGAGCCGGCGAGATGCGACGCTCCGGGTGTGGCTCGCCGTCCGGACGACGGGCGGCAAGACCGGGTGGATGGCAGCGTGGCTGATGCGTCCCTGAGATCGCGGCAGGCGCCCCGAGATCACCGCAACGGCCACCGCCCACGCGGGCACGACTCCCGGGTCACCCGGATACCGCGCCAGGATGCCCGCACGCCCATCCGGTGGCGGCGCCCAAACGAAAGCCCCCGGAGTCGCCTCCGGGGGCTCTTTCGTGCTTGGAGTTGTGGTCGGGGCGGAGCGATTCGAACGCTCGACCGCCTGAACCGCATTCGCAGCCGTGACGCTCGAATGCGTTGCGATCAGCAGCTGCCGGGCCCGTGGCAGATGAAGATGTCCCTGGAACTGGCGTTGAAGATATCCGCAGAGAACAGCTGTCCGCCGATGGCCGCGCCGTTCAAGGACCCGCTCGCAGTCGCGTTGCGGTACGACTCCCGGGACTTCGAGGTCTCCGAGAACCCCTTCGACACGACGTGGTACGTGCCGCTCTGCTTGATGACGTCGCCCTGTCCGGTCCACGAGACGTCGACCGAGCCGGTTCCGGCGTCCACACAGGTGCCGTTGCCACGACGGTCCGCGGTACAGGTCGAGAGGCTCACAACGGCCGCGACCGACGCGCTCGTGAGCGTCCGATTGACCGAGAGCGCGACATCAGTCCCGCCGGCGAACCCGACGGTTTCCGAGACGGAGACGGAGTTCCCCCTCCGGTCGATCATGTAGCTGTACTGGTCGACGAACAGGAACTTGTCGGCGTAGACCGTCCCGTCCTGCTTGACCGCCTGGTCGGAGATCGAGACGTAGGTGTCCGTGTAGACGACGCCCGCGATCAGCTGGCCGTCGGCCGGGGACGTGCTCCAGCCTGCGTCGGCACCGTTGCCGGTCTGGCTGAAATGGTAGGAAGTTCCGCCGCCACCAGTGGTGTCGGCCGCCACCGGTGCTACCGGTAGCACGAGCGTGGCCAGTGCCACTAGCGCCAGGGCGTTTCGTCGCATCGCGCAGTCCTCCAGGTGTCGGGCACCGCCAGCGGCAGTAGCCATGCACCCCGAAGACGCCGATCGGCCGTCGTTGTGACACCGTGGGCCAGACGTGCTCACACGAGTGGTCGGGGCGGAGCGATTCGAACGCTCGACCTCCTGAACCCCATTCAGGTGCGCTACCAGGCTGCGCCACGCCCCGATGCGATCTCGGCCCACCGGGTCGAGTCGCGTTCCACGCTGATCCTAGCAGTCACTCCCAAGT
>DATCGK010000124.1:0-2891 GCA_036508975.1 Candidatus Limnocylindrales bacterium | reverse complement strand
GTCGCCCTCATGCTCGGGCTCGCCGCGGGCGTGTCCACCTGCATGGCGCTCGTCGGCGGGCTCGTGCTGGGCCTCTCCGCGGCCTTCGCGTCCGGTCGCCCGGACCTTTCCGGTGCCGCCGCGATGCGCCCGGCGGCCGTCTTCGTCGGTGGCCGGATCGCGGGCTATGCCCTCTTCGGCGCCGTTCTCGGCGCGATCGGCGCCAGCGTCACGATGCCGCCCATGCTGACCGCCGTGCTGATGATCACGGTCGCGGTCGTGATGCTCCTGCTCGGCACCCGCCTGACGGGGCTGTCGCCGCGCCTGGCCGGCTGGTCGCCGACCCTGCCGATGGGCCTCGGCGGCAAGCTCGGCCTCGCCGACGGCGGAGCGGGCGCCTACTCAGACCGCCGCGCCGCCATGCTCGGCGCCGCTTCGTTCTTCCTCCCGTGCGGCTTCACGCAGGCGATCCAGATCTACGCGCTCTCCACGGGATCCCCGCTGTTCGCGGCGGCACTGCTGGGCGTCTTCGCCATCGGAACGGCCCCGGGCCTGCTGGCCCTGGCCGGCCTCCCGATCGTGGTTCCCAGCCGGGCCAAGCCCACGCTCCTCCGCCTCGTTGGCGTGGTTGTCATCGGGTTCGCGCTCCTCAACGGCAGCGCGGGCCTGCGGCTCTCCGGGTTCTCCATCCCTTCGCTGGTCAGCTCTGCCAACGCGGCACCGCTGCCCGGGACGCTCGGCGCCGATGGTGTGCAGAACATCACCACCTACCAGGACGCCACGGGCTACAGCCCCGGCAACATCGTGATCTACGCCGGGTACCCGACCCGCTGGACGGTCCAGTCCTCGAATACCAGCACCTGTGCCGCGTCCCTGTGGGCCCCGGACGTCAACATCCGGGCGCGGCTCCAGATGGGCGACAACACCTTCGAGCTGCCAGCGCTGAAGGCCGGCACTCTCAACTACACGTGCGCGATGGGCATGTACAGCGCCAAGATCACGGTCGTCGACCGGCCCGCGGACGCGGCCGTCGTCGTGACAACCCCCGCGGCGACGCCGGCTCCGACCTCGGCGGCGACATCCGCAGCGGGGGCAGCCGCCGCACCGTCCGCCAGCCCAGCCGCAGGCCAGGCGGCTGACGCGGCGACGCCCAAGCCGACCCTGCCCGCCGTGCAGGAGCTGCGCACCTACCAGGACGCCAACGGCTACGGCCCCGCGGACGCCACGATCCTCGCGGGCATTCCCACCCGATGGACCGTCGAGTCCCGGTCGTCCGAGACGTGCTCGATCTTCATCGTCGTGCCCGACCTCGGGCTCCAGAAGTACCTGGAGCCGGGCGACGGCAACGTCATCGACCTCCCGGCCCTCAAGGCGGGCAAGCTCGATTACAGTTGCTCCATGGGGATGTACTGGGGCTCGATCACGATCGTGGACCCCTCCACCGGCCTCACAAGCAGCGGGGGCTGACCCATCCCACCTCGCACCCAGCCCACTTGACGCCACGTGCGAATATACTCCATAGGAGTATCCCGGAGCCAACCATGACCACACCTGCCCTCCCCCACATCGAGATCGTGTCCTTCCCCGTCGAGGGCATGACCTGCGCGTCGTGCGTCAACCGGATCACCCGCTTCCTCAACAAGGTCGAGGGCGTCGAGGAGGCGAACGTCAACCTCGCCTCCGAGTCCGCGACGGTCCGGTACGACGGGACCACGCTCACGGTCGCCGACCTGGTGGCCGCCGTCGATGCGGCGGGCTATGTCGCCAGGATCGAGCAGGTGACCTCGGCGGACCACGAGCTCAACGTGGCGGAGGCCGCGGAGGCGAAGGCCGAGCGGGACGAGGCTGCCGCCCGCCACGCCGCGAACCTCCGGCGCCGCCTCCTGGTCTCCGCGATCCTCACGTTCCCGCTGATCCTGGGCCTCGCGAAGATGACCATCGCGCCCTGGCTGCCGGCGTTCCTCGTGAACCCGTGGTTCCAGCTCGCACTCGCGACGCCCGTCCAGTTCTGGGCCGGCTCGATCTTCTACGTCGGCGCCATCAAGGCCCTGCGCCACAAGGCGACCGACATGAACACCCTGATCGCGGTCGGCACGTCGGCGGCGTACGGGTACAGCGTGGCCACGATCTTCTTCCCGGCGTTCTTCATCGCCGCGGGGCTGGGCATGAACGGCGAGGCCCTGCCGATGTACTTCGACACGTCGGCCGCGATCATCACGCTCATCCTGCTGGGCCGGTTCCTCGAGGCCCGGGCCCGCAGCCACACCTCGGACGCGATCCGCCGGCTGATCAGCCTCGCGCCGCGGACGGCTCGCGTCCTGCGGGACGGCGTCGAGCTGGACGTCGCGATCGGCGACGTGCGGGTCGGCGACCTGGTCCGCGTCCGCCCCGGCGAGACCGTCGCCGTGGACGGCGTCGTGACCGAAGGCGCCTCGGGCGTGGACGAGAGCATGATCACCGGCGAGAGCCTTCCCGTCGCCAAGCGGGCGGATGACCTCGTGGTCGGCGGCACGCTCAACACGACGGGCACCCTGACCTTCCGTGCCACGCGCGTCGGCGCGGACACGGTGCTCGCCAGGATCATCCGCCTGGTCTCCGAGGCCCAGGGCTCGCGGGCCCCGATCCAGCGCCTTGCCGACGTCGTGACCGGCTATTTCGTGCCGATGGTGCTCGGTCTTGCCGCGTTCACGTTCGTCGTCTGGTTCGCCTTCGGGCCCGAGCCCGCGTTCAACCTCGCCCTGCTCAACACGGTCGCGGTCCTGATCATCGCCTGCCCCTGCGCGCTGGGCCTGGCCACCCCCACCTCGATCATGGTCGGCACCGGCAAGGGCGCCGAGAACGGGATCCTGTTCCGCAACGCCGAGGCGCTCGAGCGGCTCGGCTCGGTGAAGGCCGTCGTCCTCGACAAGACC
>DATCGK010000123.1:0-26014 GCA_036508975.1 Candidatus Limnocylindrales bacterium | reverse complement strand
GAGCCTGTCCCTTGGGACAGGCTTCGGCGCCGCGTCCGGCTCGCCCGACGCCGCCACCGGCGGCACGCTGCCGCCCGGTGAGACCGGGTCCGGGGAGGGCAGATCGGGGTGAGTCACGACCCCGAGTCTACCAAACTATGCCGTTCGCGTAAACGTTAGGGTATCGAGGCTCGGATGGTGATCTGCCGTCATCCGTGCGATGATGGATGCCTTCGCGACCCCTCGTCGCGATGCGCCGCGTGGTCGACCCCTCTCTTCGAACGGACCGTGCGTCACCGCCGTCCCTGTTCGGGGAGCGAAGGAGGCCCTCATGGCCACCGGAACCATCAAGCGCATCGTGGCCGACCGCGGCTTCGGATTCATCGCCGCCGACGACGAGAAGGAATACTTCTTCCATCGTGGCGGTCTCGACGGCTCGCTCGAGTTCGACCGCCTGGTCGGCGGCGAGAAGGTCGAGTTCGACGTCGAGGCGAGCCCGAAGGGCCCGCGGGCCAATCGCGTCCGCGCCGCCTAGATAGACGGATCGGCGCCCGCCCCCCCGGACGGGCGCCGCACCACCCCGAACGTCGCTCCCGACCATGGCTCGCAACCCGGCCGCATCTTCCGAGGAACCAGCATGACCCGGTCGGCGTTCGTGTCCACCTACCCTCCACGCCACTGCGGCATCGCCACCTTCACGCAGCACCTCGCAACCGCCGTCGGTGGGCGCGAGATCGTGGCCCTGCACGCGTCAGACCTTCCCTCGCCGTATGCGCTCGAGGTGCACCACCGCCTCCGCACGAGCGAGCCCGAGGAGTTTCCCCGCACCGCCGCGACCATGCGCGGCTGCGCCGACGTCGTCTGCATCCAGCATGCGTTCGGCATCTGGGGTCCCGACGAGACCGCCGTCCTGGAGTTCGCCCGGACGCTGGAGGTCCCGTCCGTCGCCACCCTCCACACCGTGCCCTCCGCTCCCACGCCGGAGCAGCAGTACGTCATCTCCGAGCTCGCGGCCAACGTCTCCGGGGTCGTAGCCCTGTCGCAGGCGGCCGCGTCGCTCCTGGTCGATGTCTACGGGCTGGATCCCACCCACATCACGGTGATCCCGCACGGCATCCCCGACCTCCCCCTGCTCGACGCAGAGACGGTCAAGCCCGCCGTAGGCATGGGCGGGCGCGACGTGCTGCTGAGCTTCGGCCTGCTCGGCCCCGGCAAGGGGATCGAGCTGGCCCTCGAGGCCCTCCCCGCGATCATCGCCGCCCGTCCCACGACCACGTACGTCGTGCTGGGCATCACCCACCCCGACATGCCACCCGAGGCCGCCGAGGCGTATCGCTCCGCGCTCGTTGACCAGGCGGCCAGGCTCGGCGTCAGCGGCCACGTCCAGTTCATCGATCGCTTCGTCGGCCGGGTGGAGCTGACCCGCTGGCTGGAGGCGGCCGACGTCATCGTCGCGCCGTACGCAGACCCGGGCAAGAGCGCGTCCGGGACGCTGCCCTATGCGCTGGGCGCGGGAAGACCGGTTGTGGCCACGGCCTTCACCTATGCCCGCGAGGTGCTGGCGGACGGCCGGGGGGTGCTCGTGCCCCACGGTGACCCGGCTGCGCTCGCCGCGGCGGTGGTCGGGCTGCTGGACGACACCGAGGGCCGGCTGGCGATGGGCCGGCTCGCTCACGAGCACAGCCGCTCCATGACCTGGTGGCAGATCGGCGCCATCTACCGCGAGATGCTCACCAAGGTGGCCACCGCTCCCATCCCGCGTCGAGACACGCGCCGTCCGCCGGGACGCCTCGCGTAGGTCAGGCCGCCCCGCCCCGGCATGGCCCGCGGAGCGTCGCGGGACCCGCTCCCGGGCTCTAGACTCTGGACGATGCCGACCTTCCGCGCCCCCCGGGGCACCCGCGACCTCCTTCCCGACGAGCGCGTCGTCTTCGACCGTCTCCGGCGGACCGCGACGACCCTGACCACCCGCTACGGCTACCGGCCGATCGAGACACCGATGTTCGAGCAGGCCGCTGTCTTCGAGCGCGGCGTGGGAGAGGTCACCGACATCGTCGAGAAGGAGCTGTTCCGGATCGCGCCCCGCACGGAGGACTCGGAGGCGTGGGCGCTCCGGCCCGAGCCCACGGCGGGCATCGTTCGAGCCTATGTCCAGCATGGGATGCAGACGTGGCCACAGCCGGTCAAGCTGACGATGACCGGGCCGATGTTCCGCTACGACCGCCCCCAGGCCGGGCGCTATCGCCAGTTCTGGCAGTTCGACGTGGAGGCCATCGGCGACGCCGGCCCCGCCATCGACGCGGAGATCATCGAGCTCGGCCACCGCTTCTACACGGAGGTCGGGGTCACGGGCGTGGAGGTCCTGGTCAACTCGATCGGGGACCCGGCCTGCCGTCCCGCCTACATCGCCGCCCTCACGGACCACTACCGCGGCCACGCCGCCGAGCTGCCGAGCACGGAGCTTGACCGCCTGGAGCGCAACGCCCTGCGGCTGCTGGACTCCAAGGATCCGGCGATGGCGGCGCTCAATGCGACGGCGCCGCGGACCACGGATCACCTGTGCGAGGCCTGCGCGGCGCATTTCGCGTCCGTCAAGGCGCACCTGGTCGCCCTCGATGTCCCGTTTCGCGTGGAGCCGGGCCTCGTGCGCGGGCTGGACTACTACACCCGCACCGCCTTCGAGTTCTACGTGGCGGGCCGCGAGGGGCAGCAGCAGGCCCTGGGCGGCGGGGGCCGGTACGACGGGCTGGTGGCCCTGCTGGGCGGCAAGCCCACGCCGGGGATCGGGTTCGGCCTCGGGCTGGACCGCGTGGCGCTCGTGCTGGCGGAGCAGGGAGGTGGGGCGGCGGTCCACGCCGAGACCGGCCCGCTCGCCGTGGTGGTCGGGGCGGACCCGGACGACACGGTTTCGCGGCTGCGCGTCGCCACGAACCTGCGGGCGGCCGGGCTGCGGGTGCGCGCCGACCTGGCCCGGCGCAGGCTCGGGCGCCAGCTGGAGGCCGCCGGCAGGGATGGCGCCCACTTCGCGGTGATCCTGGGCGACGAGCTCGAGGCCGGGCAGGTGCAGATGCGGGACCTCCTGGCCGGGACGCAGCGGCTCGTCCCGATCGGCGACCTGGCACGGGAGCTCGCCCGCGCCGAGGCCGGCCACAAGCACGGCTGACGCCGGCGGGGCGGGCGCGCGATCTCGCGAACCCGATCGCACCGCCGCTCCCGGTGCGTGGCATACGATAGGCACCAGAAGCGCCCGCAGCCCGGAGATCCTGGTTCCCATGCCCGCCGAACCTGCCTCGCTCGCCACCCCGTATCGCACCCATACCTGTGGGGCGCTGCGCATCGACGACGCCGGCGCTGTAGCGAAGCTGGCCGGCTGGGTCCACCGCCGCCGCGACTACGGGAAGCTCATCTTCATCGACCTGCGGGACCGCCACGGCATCACCCAGGTGGTGATCGACGCCGCCGACGCGCCGGAGGCACACGAGATCGCCAATCGCTGCCGGCCCGAGTTCGTCATCGCCGTCGAGGGCCTGGTCGAGCCCCGCCAGACCGGCGCCGAGAACACGACTCTCGAGACCGGCGCCGTGGAGCTCCAGGCCCGGAAGGTCACGATCCTCAACGAATCGAAGACGCCGCCGTTCTACCTGAACGACCCCGACGCGACGATCGACGAGAGCCTGCGGCTCAAGTACCGCTATCTCGACATCCGCCGCGAGGCGATGCTGGGCCGGCTCGTGATGCGCGGCCGCCTGGTCCATGCGATTCGCGAAGTCCACCACGCCAACGGCTTCGTCGAGATCGAGACGCCCAACCTGATCAAGAGCACGCCCGAGGGTGCGCGGGACTTCATCGTCCCCAGCCGCCTGCAGCCGGGCACGGTTTATGCGCTGCCGCAGAGCCCGCAGCAGCTCAAGCAGCTGCTGATGGTCGCGGGCATGGACCGCTACTTCCAGATCGCTCGCTGCTTCCGCGACGAGGACATGCGCGGCGACCGGCAGCCGGAGTTCACGCAGCTCGACCTCGAGATGAGCTTCGTCGACGAGGCGACGGTGATGGGGTTCATCGAGCGGATGGTGATCGAGGTCAGTCGCGCCACGGTCCCGGACCGCCCGATCCGGGTGATCCCGTTCCCGGTGTTCGAGTACGACGACGCCATCGAGCGCTACGGCTCGGACAAGCCGGACATCCGGTTCGCGATGGAGCTGTTCGACCTGGCGCCCGCCCTCCTGGCGCCCGACGGCACGCCGGCCTCCGGCTTCCGTGTGTTCGACGAGACGCTGACGGCAGGCAACCGCGTGAAGGGCATCACGGTCCCCGGCATGGGTGGCGCAACCCGCCGCGAGATCGACGAGCTCACGGAGCTCGCCAAGCGCTTCGGGGCCCGCGGCCTGGTCCACCTCTCCGTCCAGCCGGGTGGGGACCTCCACGGCCCGATCGCGAAGTTCCTCTCCCCGGAGACCCAGGCGGCGGTCCGCGACCTCGCCGGCGCGGCCGAGGGAGACCTGGTCCTGCTGATCGCGGACGGCACGGCCATCACGAACGACGTCCTTGGCCGGCTCCGCGTGGAGCTCGGCGGCCGCCTCGGCCTGGCCGACCCGAACGAGCTCGCCTACTGCTGGGTGCACCACTTCCCGATGTACCAGTGGGATGCCGAGGCCAACCGCTGGGACGCGACGCACAACCCGTTCAGCGGTGTCGTCCCCGAGGACGAGGAGCTGCTGACCACGACGTCGGGCGACCTCGACGACCGCGCGCCCGGCGACCCGGCGGGCCGGGCGAAGGCGATGCAGTACGACATCGCGCTCAACGGCTGGGAGCTCGGCGGCGGGTCCGTGCGGATCTGGAAGCCGGACCTGCTCGCTCGCAGCTTCAACCTCCAGGGCTACTCGCTCGAGCAGATGAGGGAGCGCTTCGGGGCGATCCTTGAGGCATTCGAGTACGGCGCCCCGCCGCATGGCGGGATCGCGCTCGGGATCGACCGCTGGGCGGCGCTGTTCGCGAACCAGGCGACCATCCGCGAGGTCATGGCCTTCCCGAAGACCCAGTCGGGCTCGGACATGATGCTCGAGGCCCCGTCGGCGCCCGAGGAAGGCCAGTACGCGGAGCTCGGGCTGCGGTTCGTCGGGGTTCCTGGCAAGCCCGCCTGACGGCCACGTGACCGCGCTCGACCGGGTCGGGTCCCGGCCCCGCTCGGCGGCCGTCCTCGGCGCGCTGGCGATCGCGTTCTCGGGGATCTTCTACCTCTGGTCGGGCGTGTCGCCGGCCACGGGCGTCTTCTTCCGCTGCCTGTTCGGGCTGCCGATCCTCCTGCTGGTCGCGCGTTCCGAATGGCTGACGCTGGGTCCGATGTCGCGCCGGACGATCGGGCTGAGCGCCCTGGCGGGGGTCGTCTTCGCGGTGGACCTGATCACGTTCCACTACGCCGTGGACCTGATCGGGGCCGGTCTCGGCACCGTGATGGGCAACCTGCAGGTGTTGATCGTCGGCCTGGCGGCCTGGGCGCTGTTCGGCGAGTGGCTGCGCCGGGAGGTCGTCGTCGCGCTGCCGATCATGCTGAGCGGCGTCGTGCTGATCTCGGGCGTGGTGGGATCCGGCGCCTATGGCGCGAACCCGCAGCTGGGGGTGGCCATCGGCCTCGTGACGGCCACGGCCTACTCCGGCTACCTGCTGATCATCCGCCGCGCCAGCCCGGACCACCGGCCCGCCGGCCCCGTCGTCATCGCCACGGCGGTCACCGGGCTTCTCGCCGGGCTGTTCGGGGCCGCCGTGGGTGACCTGGACCTGGCGCCGGGCCTTCCGGCGCTCGCCTACCTCCTGGCGCTGGGGATCCTGTCGCAGTCCATCGGCTACCTGTTCATCCAGGTCTCGCTGCCCCGGCTGCCGGCGGTGATCACGTCCGTGCTGCTGCTGGTGCAGCCCGTGGCGACGATGATCCTGGGTGCAATCCTGCTGGCCGAGCTGCCGTCGCCCTGGCAGCTGGCCGGCGTGGCGCTCGTCCTGGGCGGGATGGCGCTCGCCACCGGGGCGCCGGGCCGGATCAGGGCGGCGCTGGCGGCTCGCGGATCCGCCGCGTAGCCCGCTACCGCGCCGGCGAGGAAAATCGAGGCCGGCACCGCGCCGGCGAGGCTCAGGATCCGGGGTTCGCGGGGGTGATGCGCGCGGGTCCGGGGACCGGGGCGTCGTCGGTGGCGTCGGGGTCGTCGGGGTCGTCGGCGGCGCCCCACTCGAGGGCGTGGGCGTCGGCCGGTCCGGGTGGGCCGTCGTACGGCGGCAGGCCGGCGGTCGTGGCGGAGATGTCGTGGGTGACGCCGGGATCGCCGGTGTCGATGGAGCGCACCGGGACGCCGGTCGCGGCCAGGTCCTCGAACAGCTCGCCGGGCATCCGGTCCGCTGCCAGCGTCCGGAACGCGGCGAGGTGCGCCATGGGGAGGAGCACCGGGAAGCCGTCGTCGCCGCCGAACGCCGGGCGCAGGACGTCATGGCGGTCCTGCCCGTGCGCGGCGATGAGCGTGGTCACGGTCTCGGCGTCCACCCAGGTGAAGCGTGCGGGCCAGATCAGCGCCGCGTCGGTCTCGGCCACGAGGCTCCGCGCGGCGTCACAGCCGTTGGCTATCTGGCCCACCGGGCCCAGCACCGCCGCAACCGGCTCCACGAGGGCCCCCTGGGCGTTCGCCAGGATCGCGCTCACTGCGCCATCGGGATCGTGGGCGCAGACGACGATGGGGATCGCCCCGCCCGCCCACGCGACGTCGACCAGGCGCCGGGCCGCGGGCGTGCCGGCAGCGTCGGCGAGGGCGGAAGCCGGGGATGCGGCCAGGATCACGGCGGCGACGGTCATGGGTTCTCCTCGTGCACGGCCGGAGTGTAGCGGCCGCCGGGTACCTGTCCGCCGGTCGCCCGGCCGGGTGATCGGGGTGTCACGGCCCGAAACGGCGGCATGTGCGAAACTTCACCGGCCCATGAATGACACTCCCGGCTCCGCCGTGCCCACGGCCCACCCCGCCTCCGCCCATCGTGACGATCTCCGGAACGTCGCGATCGTGGCCCATGTCGACCACGGCAAGACCACCCTCGTGGATGCGCTGCTCCGCCAGACGGGCGCCTTCCGCGCGAACCAGGCGGTGGTGGAGCGCGTGATGGACTCGGGCGACCTCGAGCGCGAGAAGGGCATCACCATCCTCGCCAAGCAGACCACGGTCGACGTCGGCGGGGTCCGGCTGAACATCGTGGACACCCCCGGGCACGCGGACTTCGGCGGTGAGGTCGAGCGCAGCCTGCTGATGGTCGACAGCGTCCTGCTGCTGGTCGATGCGGCCGAGGGTCCGCTCCCGCAGACCCGCTACGTCCTCCAGAAGGCGATGGCCCGTCGGCTGCCCGTTGTCGTGGCCCTCAACAAGATCGATCGCCAGGACGCCCGTCCGGCCGAGGTGCTCGACGACGTCTACGAGCTGTTCATGGACCTCGGCGCGGACGAGCACCAGATCGAGTTCCCGGTGGTCTATACGAACGCCAAACTCGGCACCGCGACGTACGATCTGGCCGTCCCAGGGACGGACCTGAAGCCGTTGCTCAAGCTCCTCGTGGACGTCACGCCGGCCCCGGTGTTCGAGCCCGGCCACCCGCTCCAGCTGCTGGTCACCAACCTGTCTGCCAACGAGTACGTCGGCAGGATGGCCGTGGGCCGCATCCGCAACGGCACGATCCGGCTGGGCCAGAGGATCACGGTGGTACGCGAGGAGCCGGACGACACGGCCGGCACGATCGAACCCGGTCGGACAGTCACCCTCACCGGCACCGTCTCCAGCCTCCAGACCGCACACGGGATGGAGCGGATCGACATCTCCGAGGCGGGTCCGGGCGAGATCGTGTCCGTGGCGGGCCTCCCCGAGGTCACGATCGGGGACACGCTCACCGAACCCGGCGACCCCCGCCCGCTGCCGCGCCTGGACGTGGACGCGCCGACGCTGAGCATGACGTTCGGTGTGAACACCTCGCCCATCGGTGGCCGTGACGGCAAGTACGTCACGTCGCGCCAGATCAGGGCCCGTCTCGAGCGCGAGGTCCTGGGCAACGTCTCGATCGAAGTCCACCTGACGGAGTCCGGCGACACGTTCGAGGTTCGTGGCCGCGGCGAGCTCCAGCTGGCCGTCCTGATCGAGCAGATGCGCCGCGAGGGCTACGAGCTGACGGCCAGCCGCCCCGAGGTCATCCTCCGGACCATCGGCGGCGAGGTCCAGGAGCCCTACGAGCGGGTCACCATCGACATCCCGCCGGACTACATCGGCGTCGTCCAGCAGGCGCTGGCCGCCCGGCAGGGCCGCCTCGAGCAGATGACGACCGACGCGGACGGCCGGGTCCGGATGGAGTTCGTGCTGCCCGTCCGGGGCCTCATCGGCTATCGCGGCCAGCTGCTCACGGACACCCGCGGCACCGCGCTCCTCCACCAGATCGGCGAGGGCTACGGCCCGTGGGCCGGAGAGGTGACGCACCGCACCAACGGCGTCCTCGTGAGCGATCGGACCGGCACCTCCAACGCCTACGGCCTGTTCAACCTCCAGGACAGGTCGGAACTGTTCATCGGGTCCGGCGTCGACGTCTACGAGGGGATGATCGTTGGCGAGAACGCGCGGTCCGGGGACATGGACGTCAACGCGACGAAAGAGAAGAAGCTCACCAACATCCGCACGCACTCCCACGACGAGTCGCTGCGCCTGACACCGCCTCGGCCGTTGACGCTCGAGAGCGCGATCGAGTTCATCGGCACCGACGAGCTGGTCGAGGTGACCCCGACCGCGATCCGCCTGCGCAAGCGCCTGCTGGCGAAGCATGACCGCGACCGCGAGCGTGGACGCGCGTACGACCTGTCGAGGGTTGAGCCCGAGGGCTAGTCAGCACCGCGGGCCGGCCCGCGGCGGGGGCGGGCGGCGGCGCCAGCGTAGCGCGGGGGCACTCGCCACCGGTTTCGGAGGCTGCCCGGACTACAATCCGCGGACGATGCCGATCTACCTCGACCACGCCGCGACCACGCCGCTGCGCCCGGAGGTCCGCGACGCGATGCTGCCCTACCTGGACGGCGTCTTTGGCAACCCTTCGTCCTCGCACGGGTTCGGCCGGGTCGCGCGCGAGGTCCTGGATGACGCCCACGAGCGCCTGGCGCGGGCCATCGGCGCCGATGGCCGCGAGATCGTGTTCACGAGCGGCGGCACCGAAGCCGACAACCTCGCGCTCAAGGGTGCCGCCTGGGCCGGCAAGGCGAAGGGCCACCGGATCGTCACCACGCCGGTTGAGCATCACGCGGTCGGGCACACCCTTGCGCACCTGGAGAAGTTCGGGTTCGAGGTCGTCCAGGTCCCGGTGGACCGGTACGGACGCGTCGATCCGGCGGATGTCGAGGCTGCGATCAGCGACCGCACAATCCTCGTCTCGGTCATGCTCGCCAACAACGAAGTCGGGACGATCCTGCCCGTTCGGGAGATCGCGAGCGTGGTGCGGGCCCACCGCGGCGTCCTGTTCCACGTGGACGCCGTGCAGGCGGCGGCCTGGGTCGACCTGGACGTCGAGGCGCTGGGGGCGGACCTCGTCGCGCTCGCGGCGCACAAGGTCGAGGGTCCCAAGGGCACCGGCGCGCTGTGGATCCGCCGTGGCACCCACATCCTCGCCCAGCAGCATGGCGGGTCGCAGGAGCGGCATCGCCGCGCCGGGACGGAGAACGTCGCGGGCGCGGTGGGCATGGCCACGGCGTTCGAGCTCGCCGCCGCCGAGCGCGCGCTGACGGTTCCCCGCGTCGCGGCGCTCCGGGATCGCCTGGCCGCGGCCCTGCTGGCCATGCCGGGCGTGGAGCTCACCGGGCACCCCGTCGAGCGACTCCCGCACATCCTCTCGGTGGTTGTGCCCGGCATCGACGGCGGCTCCGTGACGCTTGCACTCGACCTGGCGGGGATCGCCGCCTCCACGGGATCCGCCTGCAGCAGCGGCTCCACGGAGGTGAGCCATGTGCTGGCGGCGATGGGTTTCCCCGCCGACGAGGCGCGCGGTGCCGTCCGGCTGAGCCTTGGCCGCACCACCACGGACGCGGAGATCGACGAGGCGGCGAGGGTGGTGCCCGCGGTGATCTCGCACCTGGCCTCCGTCGCCGCCGGCGCCTCCCATGGGGGTCCCGCGGCGTGAGCCGGATCCTGGTCGCCATGTCCGGCGGCGTGGACAGCTCCGTCGCGGCCGCGCTCCTGCACGAGCAGGGGCACGAGGTGGTGGGGATCTGGATGCGGCTCCACGACGTGGCCGACAGCTACTCGGAGGTCACGAAGAGCTGCTGCTCGGCCGATGCGGCCGACGACGCGCGCCGCGTTGCCGCGAAGCTCGGTGTCCCGTTCTACGTGATGAACCTGGAGCGCGAGTTCGCCGTCGGGGTCATCGAGCCGTTCGTGGCCGACTACCTGCGCGGCCGCACGCCCAGCCCGTGCGTGGACTGCAACAGCCTCGTCAAGTTCGGGGCGCTCCTCGACCGGGCCCGGCACCTCTACGACTGCGAGGCCGTGGCCACCGGGCACTACGCCCGCCGGGAGGTCGTCGAGACCGAGGCCGGGCCGCGCGCCCGCCTGCTCCGCGCCGCCGACGAGAACAAGGACCAGACGTACTTCCTCTACGGCCTGCGCCAGGGCCAGCTGTGGCACAGCCGCTTCCCGCTGGGCGACCTGACCAAGCCGGAGGTGCGTGGCCTCGCACGCGGCCTGGGCCTCGCGACCGCGGACAAGCCCGAGAGCCAGGAGATCTGCTTCGTGCCGGGCGGGGACTACCGCGACGAGCTCCGGGCGCGGGGCGGCTGGGTGCCGGAGCCGGGACCCGTGCTGGATGCCGACGGTGCCACGGTCGGGGTGCACGATGGTGCGGCCGGGTTCACGGTGGGGCAGCGCAAGGGGCTCGGCGTCGCTCTGGGCGAGCCCAGGTTCGTGTCGCGGATCGACCCGGCCGCGAACCTGATCGTCCTCGGCCGGCGCCAGGACCTGGAGACCCGCGAGGTGCCGCTCGAGGCGGCGAGCTTCATCGACGGGCAGCCGCCGGTGGGAACACCCGGCGATGCGGTTCCCGACGAGGTCCGGCACCAGGCCCCGGGGGTGTTCCGGGCGCAGGTCCGGATCCGGCACCGCGCGCCCCTGGTGGACGCCACCGTGCGCCCTGAGGGGGGCGGGCGCTGGATGGTGGCAACGGATGCTCCGGTCTGGGCCGTCGCCCCCGGCCAGGCGTGCGTGCTGTACGACGGCGACGTCTGCCTCGGCGGCGGGCGGATCGCCAGTTCGGCCTTCGCCAGGCGGGACGGGGAGCTCGCCTCCTCGGAACCGGCGCCCGTGGGGGTGACCGCATGACGATCGGGCCCGGCCTGCCCCTGGCGTTGCTGGTGGGTCTCGTCCACACGGCCATCTACGTGCTGGTGCGCGGGAACGCCGGTGGCCGCCTGCCCGTGCTCTACGTGGCGGCCGTCCTGGGGGCGTGGGCCGGGGCGGCCATCGGCGCCCGGCTGGGGATGGACTGGCTCGTGATCGGGGACTTCGCACTGATCCCCGCGTCGATCGTCGCCTGGCTGGGCATCGGCATCGTGGCGGTCCTGGCGACGCTGGGGCCGCAATCGGAGAAGGCGGGATGATCGTGAGCGATGACATGCGGGCCGTCGGGCGGCCGGCGGGTCTCGCCCGGGCGGGTCGCCGGGCCGCGGCCGGGGTGGCGGACGTTGCCGGGCTCGCCGACCTCGTGGAGCTGCTGGGCGGGGAGAGCCCCCGATCGCGGAGGTTCCTGGGCGGGCTGGTGGTCGGCGCCCTCGTCGGTGCGGCACTGGCCGGCGGGTCGCTGGTGGGACGCCGTCGGCGCCCGCTGGGCGGCTAGCAGGTGGACCCCGGCATCACGATCGCAGCGCCCCGGTCGAACGATCACGCCAGCGATCACGTCGAGGCCTTCCCACGCCGTTCCTCGCGTGTGGACCTTGTGATCCTGGCGGGGATCGTCGGGTTGGCCTTCCTCGTACGGCTGCTGCCGGTCCTCCGGGGCGGGGGCCTGTTCGGCCTCAACGACTACGACGACGGTGTCTACTTCGGCTCTGCCATCGCGCTTGTTCACGGGGTCATCCCGTACCGCGACTTCCTGCTCCTCCATCCGCCGGGCATCCTGTACGTGCTCGCGCCGTTCGCGGCCCTGGGCAACGTGGTGGGCGATGCCACCGCGTTCGCCGTGGCCCGGCTTGCCTTCATGCTCCTGGGGGCGGTCAACGCCGGGCTCGTGACGCTCATCGCCGGTCGGAGCGGGCGGAGGGCAGCGCTGTCGGCCGGCCTGCTGTACGCCGTCTGGCAGGTCGCCGCGAATGTTGAACGCACGACGTGGCTGATCGCGCCGCAGAACACGCTGCTGCTGCTGGCCCTGCTGGTGCTGTTCCGTCCCGGGCCGACCGGCGCGGCGATCGTGCCGGGTGTCCGCCGCAGCGCGATCGCCGGGGTGCTGCTCGGGCTGAGCTTCGGCTGCCAGCTGTGGAATGCGGTGCCGCTGGTGGTCGTGCTCGGCTGGCTGGTCCTGGTGTCGCGACGTCAGCCCGGCGGCTGGCTGCGCCCGGCGCTCGCCTACGTGATCGGAGCGGCGATTGCCGCGGCGATCGTGTGGCTGCCGTTCCTGCTCGCGGCGGGTTCCCAGATGGTGCGCTACGTCGTCTTCGACCAGCTGGGCAGAACCCCCCTGTCCGGGTCGAAGCTTGAGCGCATCCGGACCTTGGAGGGCCTGTCCGCGGTCAGTAGTGTCGGGCGGGCCGTCCCGACGGTCGCCGTCGTCGGGGGCTTCCTGGCAATCGCGGCGGCCGTGGCGTGGGCAGCGTGGCGGCGTCCCGCGATCCGGCTGTGGGCAGCCCTCCTGGCCGCCCAGGTGGCCGTGTTGATGGTCATCCCGCCGTTCCATCACTACGCGGGCTGGCTCGCACCGGCCGGCGCGCTCGCGATCGGAGGCACCGTCGAGACGATCCTCGGTCATCGGCGCATGGCCGGCCGCCCGTCGAACGTGTTCGGAGCGGTCTACGCGACAGGGCTGGCCCTGTTCTTCTTGGCGGCGCTCGTATATCCCGTTGGGACGCGCTTCGATGCCGTCAAGGCCGAGGCCGCCCTCGGGAACGCACGCTGTGTGACCGCGGACTCGCCCGTCCTGCTGATCGAGACGGGCGCCCTCCGCCGCGACCTCGAGGCCGGCTGCCCGCTGATGCTCGATCCGACGGGGACCTCCTACGACACGGACAGGGGCCTCCCCCGGAAACGCCCCAAGCAACCCGAGTACCAGCGGGCGATGGAGGCGTACTACGGCGGCAGCGACGCCGCGTTGTTCATGCGCCTCCCGGGCGACGCGTTCAGTCCGGAGACCTGGGCCGCAATCCGCGGCCGGCTGCCGGTCACCGTTGAGCTGGGCGCCGTCACCGTGCTCCTCCCCGCCAACCCCTGAGGGCCGGCCCGCGCCGCATTTCGCCCGGGGGGCTACGATCGCGCCTCACACATGGAGATGCGTTCATGACCCGGATCCTCGTCGTCCAGCGCGACCCGGCGGTCGCAGACCAGATGGCCGCCGGCCTCCGCGCCGCCGGCTATGAGATCGAGGGCTGCGGAGGACCGCAACAGGAGCGTTGCCCGGTCGTGGGCGACATGCCCTGTCCGCTCGTGGATCGGGCGGACGTCCTTGTCTACGACGCCTGGGTGGCCGGCGACGCCACTGGGGGGCACGCGCTCGTGTCCAGGCTCCGCGAGCTCTACGCGGACCTCCCGGTCGTGCTCACGTCCGTGGACGAGTCCGTCGGCTGGGCGGAGCTGGAGGGCGAGCACCGGGTCGTTCCGCTGGGCAGCCGCCCGAGCGATGCGGAGCTGGTCGAGGCGATCGAGGTTGCGCTGGCCGACCAGGGCATGGCCGTCTGAGGCCAGGAGCCGGGGCGGTCAGGCGTCGGCCGACTCGAACGACGGCGCGCCGGAACCCAGGATCGATCGCTGGAGCCCGGCCGGGTTCGCGTAGGCGACCAGGAGTGCCTCAAGGTCGTCGAGCGCCCGCGCCACGTCCTCCGCGGCCGCTGCGTGGTGGCCCTCGACCGTGATCAGGATCTCGGTCGTGGCCTCTCGCGCGGCGCTCCCGGCGCTCTGCCGCCAGCACCAGCGGCGCGCGCTCACGATGTTCCTCTCGTCGGCGAAGATCACCTCGCCCGGGGCCGGGTGCTCGGCCCCGCTCGAGCCGAGGTCCGCCCAGCGCTCGTCACCGCGGGCGAGGCGGACGACCATGCCCCCCGTGACCCCGCGCAGGTCGAACACCGCGACCGGGAGCGCGTAGCGGATGCTCACGAGGTTTGCGAGGTCCACCAGCGTCCCGACGGATGGCAGCTCGCCCTGCTTCGTGACGCGCCGCAGGAGCGCCTCGGCTGCCGACCGGTACTGCGTGGGATCGACACCGAAGCTGCGGAAGACGCTGCGCCAGGCCGCGAGCGCGGGGATCTCGCTGAGCGGCGTCTCGCCGACCCTCGCCCGGGCGGCGAGGGTCTCCTCGCGGAAGACGGCCCCCAGTCGGGGAGGAGCGGCACCGTTGTGGACACCGGTCGCGTGGATCACGCCGCCGACAACGGCCGGATACCGTTCGACGATCGACTGGTCGTAGCGGAAGAGGACCACGGAGCGAGTCTCGCACACCCGGGCCCGTCGGCCGGGCCGCCGGTCGGCCGGTTGCCGGTATCCTTGCGGGCCCACCCCGGCCCTTGAGGCTGGGGCCCCCAAGGATGACCCCCCGATGAGCGACGCCCCGCCCATTCGCCCCGTGCGCAAGCCCGCAACGGTTCGCGTCGCGATGTGGAGCGCGCGCCACCGCTGGCCGGTGTTCGGCGGCTGGTTCCTGGGCACGATCGGCGTGTTCGTCCTGAGCCTCGTGCTCGGCGGCATCCGGGCGGACGATCCCAACGGCAACCCGCTGCAGCCTCAGACCGAGTCCTCCAGGGGCTACGCCGCGTTCGATGCGGGCGGCACGGGCACGCCGTCGGAGGACGTGACGCTCGTCGTCACGCACCCGACCCTGCACGTCACCGACCCGGCGTTCGCGGCCTTCGTCAGCGGGGCGGTCCAGCAGCTGACGGCCCTGACGGCGAGCCAGGGGGACACGACCGTGCCCGTGTTCGACCAGGTCATGGATCCGATGACGTCACCCGTGCAGATGGGGCTCATGTCGCCCGACGGGTCTGCCGTCCGGATCGTCGGCCGCATCGCCGGGGACCAGGCAACCATCGATCAGCGCCTCGTGGCGGTTCGCCCGGTGATCACGGCGCTCGAGGGCAACAACGGCGGCTTCGTCGTCCACGCGGTGAGCCAGACGCTGGCCAGCCAGGACATCACGGACCTCATCAACCGCAGTCTCGACCGGACGTTCGCCACGGTCGGCATCACGTTCGTCATCCTGCTGATCACGTTCGGGGCGGTCGTCGCCTCGATCGTCCCGCTCGTGCTCGCCCTCTCGGCGCTCCTGGCCGCGTTCGGCATCCTCGGCGTCTTCAGCCAGGTCGTCGCCCCGGCCAGTCCGTACGCGACCCAGATGGTCGTCCTGATCGGCCTCGCCGTCTCGGTGGACTACTCGCTGTTCATGCTTACCCGCTTCCGATCGGAGCGGCGGCGCGGGCTGCCGAAGCTGGCCGCGATCGAGATCGCGAGCAGCACGGCCGGGCGGGCGGTGTTCTTCAGCGGGATCGCGGTCATGATCTCGATCGGCGGCCTGTTCATGATCGACGTCTCGATCTTCCGGTCGATGGCGATCGGGACCATCGGGGTCATCTTCGTCGCCATCGTCGGCAGCCTCACCTTCCTGCCGGCGACGCTCGCCATCCTGGGCGACGGCGTCAACAGGGGCCGGGTCCCGTACTTCGGTCGCGACCGTGAGGAGGGCGGCGGCATCTGGGCGCGCCTGGTCAGGGTGGTGATGCGACGTCCGGTCCGCTGGGCGATCCTGGCCACCGCGCTCCTGCTGCTCCTGGCCAGCCCGATCCTCCACATGCGGATCGGCATCACCGATTTCACCTCCTTCCCGGGTGAGGTCGACGGGGTCCAGGCGGTCAAGCTGCTGGACGAGAAGTGGCCGCAGGGCGGCACGCTCGCCCTCCAGGTCATCGTCACGGGCTACGACCAGCCCGCCACCAAGGCGGCCGTCCAGGCGCTCGAGACCGCCGCGCTCGCCATTCCCGGGCTCAGCGGGCCGGCGACCGTCACGGCGTCAGGCGACGGCTCTGCGGCCCGCGTTTCGTTCGCGATGTCGGGTACCCAGAACGACCCGGCGAGCCAGGAGATCGTCCGCCAGGTGCGATCCACGGTGGTCCCGGCCACGCTCGGCGGCCTGCCCGGCGTCCATGCCTACGTCGCGGGCGCTGCGGCGGAGGCCCTGGACGTGACGCAGATCTACCTCGACGCGATCCCGCTCGTGATCGGCTTCATCCTGGGGTTCTCGTTCCTGTTGCTCCTGATCGTGTTCCATTCGCTGATCATCCCGATCCAGGCGATCCTCCTGAACCTGCTCTCCACCGGGGCCGCGTTCGGGGTCATGGTCGCGGTCTTCCACGACGGGATCCTCGGCAATGCCTTCGGGTTCGCGCGGACGGACGTCGTGGAGAGCTGGGTGCCGATCTTCGTGTTCGCGATCCTGTTCGGGCTGTCCATGGACTACCACGTGTTCATCCTGAGCCGGGTCAGGGAGTCGCGCGACCGGGGGCTGGACTCGCGGGCGGCCGTGGAGCGGGGGATCACGATCACCTCGGGCACGATCACGAGCGCGGCCGCGATCATGGTCCTCGTGTTCCTCGCGTTCGTGACGATCCCGTTCGCCTTCGTCCAGGAGCTGGGCCTGGGCCTCGCGGTGGCCGTGCTGCTGGATGCCACGGTCGTCCGCAGCGTGCTCCTGCCCGCGTCCATGACGATCCTGGGCGACTGGAACTGGTGGATGCCCCCGTTCCTGCGCTGGATCCCGCGGCTGGCGATCGAGGGCGAGCCCGAGACCGAGTAGCGGCCCCGGCCGCCAGAGATACGGGAGGTGGGCGCCGGCACGCACATGGTGGCCGGTCCGCCGCTTTGCGGGAGCACCGGCCTTCCCGTTCGCTACCATTGCGCAGATGTCCACGCCCACCTCGCCCGACCGCGCGATCCCGTACCTGACCGGCGCGGAGATCCGCGCGCGCTTCATCGAGTTCTTCGCCGAGCGCGGCCATACGATCGTGCCCAGCGCCAGCCTGGTGCCGGCCGGAGACCAGACCCTGCTGTTCACGAACTCCGGCATGGTCCAGTTCAAGGACGCGCTGACCGGGGCGGAGAAGCGGGACTACGTCCGGGCCGTGGACTACCAGCGGGTCCTGCGCGTCGCGGGCAAGCACAACGACTTCGAGGAGGTCGGCCGGACGCCGCGGCATCACACGCTGTTCGAGATGCTCGGCAACTGGAGCTTCGGCGACTACTTCAAGCGCGAGGCGATCCACTGGGCCTGGGACTTCCTGACCAGGGATCTCCAGATCCCGGCCGACCGTCTCGCCGCGACGGTCTACACCACGGACGACCTCGCCCACGGCGTCTGGAAGGACGAGATCGGGCTGCCCCCGGAGCGCCTGGTGCGTTGGGGCGACTTCCCGGCCGGCGACGAGAAGAACTGGTGGCGCATGGCGGACGTCGGTCCGTGCGGCCCCTGCTCGGAGCTCCACTACGACCGTGGCGCGCACCTCTCCGAGGGACCCGAGTGCGTGCCGGACCACTCCGAGCACTGCCCGCGCTGGCTCGAGGTCTGGAACCTCGTGTTCATGGAGTTCGAGCTCCACCCGGACCGGAGCCTCACACCGCTGCCCGCCCCCGGCGTGGACACGGGCATGGGCCTGGAGCGGATCGCCAGCGTGGTCCAGGGCGTGGCCAGCAACTACGACACGGACCTGTTCGCGCCGATCCACGCCCGCATGCGCGAGCTGCTCGGCCACGACCCCGAGGGCTTCGAGGCGGAGCGCTTCAGCTACCAGGTCATCGCTGATCACAGCCGGGCGGTCGCGTTCCTGATCGCCGACGGGGTCCTGCCAGCCAACGAGGGACGCGGCTACGTGCTGCGCCGGATCATGCGCCGCGCCATCCGCCATGCACGCCTCCTCGGCCGCACGGATCCGTTCCTGGGCGAGACCGCGAAGGTCGTGATCGACACGATGGCAGCGGCCTACCCGCACCTTGAGGAGCGCCGGGACGAGATCCTCGGCGTCATCGAGCGCGAGGAGCGCCAGTTCAACCGCACCCTCGAGGCCGGCGTGGGCCACTTGGAGGAGGCACTGATCCCGCTCACGTCCGCAGAGCGCACCGTCGGCCGCCTGGCCGAGACGCTCCTGGCGGACGCACCCGTGCTGCCCGGGGCGGTCGCCTTCCGCCTTCACGACACGTACGGGTTCCCGATCGACCTCACGGTGGAGCTGGCGGCCGAGTACGGCGTCCGTACGGACCTGGCCGGGTTCCAGGACGCCCTGGCCGAGCAGCGCGACCGCAGCCGGAGGCATACCAAGACCGGTATGGCCGCCGCGGCCCTGGCCGCGGCGCGGTACGCGGAGATCATCGGCCGCACCGGGCCGACGGAATTCCTGGGCTACGAGACGACCACCGCCGATGGGCGGGTGGTCACGATCCTGCGCGACGGAGTCGAATACGAGACGCTCGAAGCCGTGGCCGAGATCGAGCTCCGGGCCGAGGCCGGCGCCCGGGCGGAGATCGTCCTGGACCGGACCCCGTTCTACGCCGAGAGCGGCGGCCAAGTGGCGGACCTGGGCGTCATCCGCGCGGCGGACGGCACCGTCCTGTTCGAGGTGGAGGACGTCCAGCGTGTCGCCGGCACGCAGACCGCGGGCCTGACCGTGCACCACGGCACCCTCCGCGGCCGGATCGGGCTGGGCGACACGCTGCGCGCCGAGGTGGACGCGGAGCGCCGTGCGCACACCATGCGCAACCACACGGGCACGCACCTGCTCCACCGTGCGTTGCGCAACGTGGCGGGGGAGCGGGCGCGCCAGGCCGGCTCGCTCGTGCACCCGGACTATCTGCGCTTCGACTTCCCGTTCGACCGCGGCCTGACGGAGGTCGAGAAGCTCGCGATCGAGCGCGAGGTGCGCGGCATCGTCCGTGAGGACCGGCCGGTGATCGTCAAGTGGATGACGATGACCGAGGCCCAGGGCGCCGGCGCGGATGCGTTCTTCGACGAGAAGTACGGCGATCGCGTCCGGACGATCCGCGTCGAGGGCTTCAGCCACGAGCTGTGCGGTGGCACCCACTGCCGCGCTTCCGGCCAGATCGGCAACTTCGTGATCACCAGCGAGCGGAGCATCGGTTCCGGGGTCCGGCGCATCGAGGCCGTCACCGGGGCCGCGGCCGACCGGCTGATGGAGGAGCGGTTCGCCCTGCTGGACCGGGCCACCGTTGCGGTCGGGGCCCGGGGTCCGGAGGTCCTGGAGGAGAGGATCGTGGCACTCCAGGACGAGCTCCGGGAGACGAAACGCCGCCTGCGGGCCGGGGCCGTGGCGGGTGGCCGCCCAAAGCCCGCGGAGGTGGCCTCGAGGGCCGAGGAGATTGCGCCCGGTGTCGCCTTCGTCGGTGCTGCGCTGGACCTCGAGTCCATCGAGGCCCTCAAGGGGTTCGCCCGGGATGTCCGGAACACGCTGGCGAGCGGCGTCATCGCCCTCGGGCTGGATGCGGACGAGCCCCAGCTGTTCGTTACCGTGAGCGAGGATCTGGTCGCGCGCGGCGTCGCTGCGGGCGCGCTCGTCCAGGCCGCCGTGGCGGCGATCGACGGTCGTGGCGGCGGGCGCCCGGAGATGGCCCAGGGCAAGGGTTTGCGCCGGGAGGGGCTCGGGGAAGCGATCGCGGCCGTTCGGGCCGCCGTCGCCCGCGCCGCCACATCGTGATGCGCTCCGCCGCCCTTCAGGGCATGGCGGCCTAGATGGCGTTCCTGCGCCGGCTCTGGAACCGGGACGAGGCGCCCGTCCCGGCGGCGTGCACGGCGCTCGACATCGGCACCGAGTTCGCCAAGGCCCTCGTGTTCGAGATCGACGACCAGGGGAAGGGCACCGTCCGCGGCGTGGGCCGCAAGCGGCAGGGCCTGTCGCACATGCAGTCGGGGACCGTCGCGGACATCGCCGCGGTGGTCGACAACTGCGCCGTGGCCCTGCAGGAAGCGGAGGAGATGGCCGGGTTCCGGCCGTCGCAGGTGGTCATCGGCATCGCCGGCGAGCTGGTCAAGGGCTTCACGACCACGCTCACGCAGGAGCGCAAGAAGCCCGCGATCCCCATCAACGATGCGGAGCTGGTCAAGCTGATCGACAGCGTCCAGAAGGAGGCGCTGCGCGAGGCCGAGCGCGCCATCACCTGGGAGACCGGCCTCCCGCACGTGGACGTGCGCCTGGTGCACAGCGCCATCGTGGGTGCCTCCATCGACGGCTACGCGCTCTCGAACCCCGTCGGCTTCCAGGGCCGTCACGTCAGGATCGGCATCTTCAACGCGTTCGCCCCCCTGGTGCACCTGGGCGCGCTCCAGTCGGTGGCCAGCCAGCTGGACCTGGAGCTGCTGGAGATCGTCGCGGAGCCGTACGCGGTGGCGCGGGTCCTGGGCGCGGAGCAGGTCCGCCAGGCCGGCGCCCTGTTCATCGATGTCGGCGGCGGGACGACGGACGTTGCGCTCGTCCGCCAGGG
This sequence comes from Candidatus Limnocylindrales bacterium, assembly GCA_036508975.1. Lineage (GTDB taxonomy): Bacteria > Chloroflexota > Limnocylindria > Limnocylindrales > CSP1-4 > CAIXZV01. The sequence goes on along the minus strand of DATCGK010000123.1, from coordinate 5,327 downwards.
TGGGATCGAGGGCACCCGGATGTTCGCCCTGGGCGGCCGCGCCTTCACCAAGTCCATCGCGGACCGCCTCGACCTCCCGTTCCCGCGCGCCGAGTCGCTCAAGGTGGACTACGCCAGGGGGCTGGCCGTGGAGCGCCGGGACGACGTGGCGGGCATCATCCGCGACGACGTGAGCGTCTGGGCCGCCGGCGTGGAGCTGGTCATGGAGGAGATGGCAGCCGGCGAGCAGCTCCCGGCCCGGATCCACCTCTGTGGCGGCGGTTCGCGACTGCCGGAGATCCGGGAGGCCGTGGCGTCCGAGCGGTTCTGGAAGCGCCTGCCGTTCTCGCGCCCGCCGGAGGTGTCGATCATGTCGCCCAGCCAGGTCGAGGCCATCCACGACGCAACGGACCTGCTGGTGGACCAGCAGGACGTCACCCCGCTCGGCCTGGCCTACCAGGCGATCGAGCTGCAGACCTCGGAGGATCCGCTCGACGCGGCGCTCCGCCGGGTCCTGCGGGCGATGAAGGTCTAGGCGCGGTAGGCTCCGGCCCGCATGGCAACCATCGTCTACCTCGACCCCGACGACGAGATCACCTCGGCCGCCACCCGGATCCGGACCGCGGACGGCACGCGGGTGGGCCTCGTGCTGCCCTTCGGGTCGCGGGTCGCGACATCGCGGATCAACTTCCGCCTGCTCGCGCGGGAAGCGCAGGCGAACGGCCGCCGGCTCGACATCGTGGCTCCCGATGCGTCCGCCCGGGCGCTCGCGGCCTCGGCTGGTCTCCCGGTGTTCGCCTCGGTGGGCGAGTACGAAGCGGCCCTGGACGCGGGACTGGACGATGCCGGGAAGGCCCCCGCGGCGGTGACCGCTGTGGCGGCGGCCGGCGCGACCGCAACCGCGGCCGGGATCGCCGTCGTCGCCGGACCGACGACCGCCGGAGCGGCGGGAGGCCCATCTGCGGGCGCGTCATGGGCGGCCGGGCAGGTGCAGGCGCCCGGCGAGATGCCGACGTCGGACCCGAGACAGGAGGCGGAGCTGGAGGAGATCGTGCGCCGCAGCCGCCAGGTCCCCGTGGCGAAGCCCCGCCGTCGCCGTCCGACGGCCGGGGCGATCGTGGCGGTCCTGATCCTCGTGCTCGCCCTGGCCGTGAGCGGCGTCGCCGCGGCCCTCGTGCTCCCCTCCGCCCAGATCACGCTGACGCCGCGGATCGAGCCTGTGGGTCCCGTCTCGCTGACCGTCACCGCGGATCCCGCCGCAACGGCCGTGGATCCGGCGGGCCTGGTCATCCCGGCGCAGACGATCGAGATCCCGGTGGCGGCCCCGGGCGAGTTCCCGGCGACCGGCAAGCGGGTCGCGAAGACGAAGGCCACCGGCGGCGTCAGCTGGACGAACTGCGACCCGAGCGCCCCCTACACCATCCCGAAGGGGTCCATCGTCAGGACGTCCGGCGGCACGGCCTTCACCACCGATGAGGTCGTCTCCCTGCCGGTCGCGGTCCTGTCGGGCACCGGCAACCTCCGCAGCCTCAAGTGCCAGAGCAGCAAGGTGGCCGTCACGGCTGTCGCGCCCGGGCGCGGCGGCAACGTGGGCGCACGCACGATCCGTGTCGTCCCCGCCCTATACAACCGCACCCTGATCAGCGTCACGAATCTGTCCGCCACCAAGGGTGGCACGCAGCAGGAGTTCCCGAAGGTCGTCCAGAAGGACGTGGACGCCGCGCTCGTCTCGCTGAAGAAGGACCTCGACGCCCAGTTCGCGACCAGCCTGGAGAACCCTGATGGCGTGCCGCCGGGCGCCACGGTCTTCCCCTCGACCGCGGTCCTCGGCGACCCGGTTCCCGCCCCGGACCCGGCCACGCTGGTGGGCCAGGAGATCCCGTCGTTCACGCTGAGCCTGGCGGCCACGGGCACGGTCCTGGCCGTGGACACGAGCCCCGTGGAGGCGATCGCGCAGACGAGCCTGGCGGCGGCGGTCGGCGCGGGCCACGAGCTGGTCGACGGATCGATGCAGGTCCAGGTGGGCGAGGGCGTGGTGACCGAGGGCCTCATCGACTTCCCGGTCACAGGGTCCGCCCGCCAGGTCCCCGTGCTCGACGCTGCGGCGCTCGAGCGCCAGGTCCTCGGCCTGTCCGAGGCGGAGGCGAAGTCGGTGCTTGGCGCCTACGGCGACGTCGCCATCACGCTCTGGCCCGGATGGGTCAAGACGATCCCGACCCTCGACCAGCGCGTCACGCTCTCGCTCGCCGAGGCAGTGGACGCCAACCCGCAGCCGACACCCGGGCCCTCGCCCAGGCCAACCCCGGCGGCAGGGCCCACATCGTCGGCGGGGCCGGGGGCGTCCGGAGACGCTGCCGGGAGCGAGCCGGTACCATCCGGCTGATGCTGCTTCCCCTCATGACGGCCGACCTCTCCGCGCCGGCCGCGGTTCGCACTGCCGCCGGATCTCCCGCATGACCGCCCGTATCCTCGGCATCGACCTGGGCTCGAAGCGCATCGGCCTCGCGATCGCGGATGCGGGCATCGGGATCGCCCGCCCGCTGGCGACGGTGAATCGTGGCGCGACGTTGGACGCAGATGCCGCGTCGATCGGCCAGGTCTGCCGTGAGCAGGGCGTGATCGAGCTCGTCGTCGGGTTGCCGGTGGAGGCCAGCGGGGTGGAAGGCGTGATGGCCGGCGGCGCCCGTGACTGGGCCGCGTCGATGGGGGAGCGCCTGGCCATGCCCGTCTCGCTCCGCGATGAGCGCCTCTCCTCGTTCGTGGCGGAAGGTCGTCTCGGCCGGATGCCGCGAGGGCGATCCGGAGGGCCACCGTCGCGGACGCAGCGCAACGCATTCCGGGCGCGGATCGATCGCGAGGCCGCGAGCGTCATCCTCCAGGACGAGCTGGATGGGCGCCGCATCCCGGTGCCGTCCGGCGAGGCTGCCCCGGTGCGGGCCACCGGTGACGACCGGCAGGAGGATCGATGAGCGTGCGAAACGGCGGCGGCCCGCGGGATCCGATGGCCGGCCCGGAGCCGGCGTCACGACGCCGGAAGAGCGCCTACCACCGCACCGGGCGATACGGTCGCGGACCCGGCGACCAGCGCCGGTTCGAGGAGTACGGCAACGGTCGCGGGTTCGGCGGCCTGCTCCGGTTCGTCGTCTTCCTCGCGGTCATGGCGCTCGTCGTGCTGCTCGTCATGGTGACCGTTGCCCGGCCCGTCCTGCGCATGGTCGTCGTGCCGTGGACGGACGGGAACCCGGGGTCGCTGCGCATCGGTTTCGTCGCGGAGCTCGTCCGGGAGGACCTGGGCGCCGCGCTGACGACGCCTGCCAGCAACGACCCCGCGGCGGTCGAGTTCGTCGTGGAGACCGGCGACACGCCGGCGACCGTGGCACCGAAACTCGAGGCGGCCAGGATCATCACCAGCACGCGCGCCTTCCTGTACGAGGCCCAGATGCAGGACCTCGCGTCGCAGCTCAACGCCGGGAGGTTCGCCATGACCCTGAACATGACGCCGGCCGGCGTCGTGGACGGCCTGATCCACAATCGGATCGTGAACGAGACCGTCAACGTGACCTTCCGAGAGGGCCTGCGACTCGAGCAGATGACAGCGAAGCTGATGACGGTGCAGGGGTCCAAGGTCGATCCGCAGGCGTTCTATGACCTGGTGACCAAGCCGACCGATGCGCTGCTCGGCGATTACCCGTGGCTGCTCGACACCTCGGTCCTCCCCAAGGGCGCATCGTTGGAGGGGTTCCTGTACCCGGCCACGTACACCCTCCGCATTGGCGCCGACGCGCCCACCACCGCCAACGACCTGGTCCGGATGATGCTGGACGCGTTCTACCAACGGGTCGGGGCCGACCGCCTCGCCGTGGCGAAGAGCCGGGGCCTGACCTTCCACCAGGTGCTCACGCTGGCCTCGATCGTCGAGCGCGAGGCGATCCAGGACGAGGAGCGGCCGCTGATCGCCGGGGTCTACCAGAACAGGCTCGACCCCAAGATGTGGCCGACAGGCCTGATGCAGTCGGACCCGACGATCTTCTACGTCAACGACACGCTGCAGCTCGAGAAGCTCAAGTTCGCGGACTGGACGCAGTACGTGTTCTGGGCGGCCCTCACGGAGCAGCTGCCGGTCCCGCTGCCGCCCGAGCTTGCGGGCTACAACACGTACACGAACAAGGGGCTGCCGCCCGGCCCGATCTGCTCGCCGTCGCTCCTCTCGATCGAGGCCGCCCTGGCGCCGAACACGAAGACCGGCTACCTGTTCTTCATCGCCAAGGGCGACGGGACCGGGACGAGTGCGTTCGCGAAGACCAAGGCGGAGCACGACAAGAACGTGGCCAAGTACCAGAAGAAGCCCTGACGTGGAGCTGCCGGCCCCGGTCGACTTCGCGCCCCCGCCCAATGCGGTCACCCGTGCCCGCTGGCTCGAGGCGGACCGCGAGCACCGGCCCGGCCGCCTCGAGCTCCTTCGGGAGCGGCTCGCCGGCGAAGGCGTGGACGCCTACTTTGGGGCGAAGCCCGAGCACATGCGCTGGCTGACGGGCTTCGTCCTGGCCGACGGCGAGGAGAAGGTCGCGGGACATTCCGGCCAGTTCCTGGTCGGGGCGGACCGCGTGACGCTGGTGTCCGACTCCCGGTACACGGTCCAGGCCCGCCGCGAGGCCACGGACGTTGTCGTGGACGAGATCGGCTACGACCTGCCGGCCGCGTGGCCGCGTCTGCTGGTCGACGTCGGCGCCCGTCGCGTGGCCGTGGAGGCCACCGCCGTGTCGCACGCGCTCTGGGAACGGCTGCGAGCCGGGGCTCCGGACGTCGAGCTGGTGCCGGTGGACGGCTGGATCGAGGCGATGCGTGCCGTGAAGACCCCGGACGAGGTCGAGCGGATCGGGGCTGCATGTGCCGTGGCGGACCGCGCCCTGGCGACCCTGTTGCCGGAGATCCGGGCCGGCGTGACCGAGCACGACCTCGCCCTCCGTCTCGAGTGGCTGATGCGGACAGGCGGGGCGGAGGCCCTCGCCTTTGACGTCGCCTGTCTGGCCGGACCAGAGGCCGCGCTGCCGCACGGTACGCCGGGCGATCGGCCCGTGCGCGATGGTGCGGTCCTGCTGTTCGACTTCGGCGCGCAGGTCGAGGGCTACCGGAGCGACATGACGCGCACCCTGTTCGTGGGCGAGCCGGCAGAGCGGGACCTGCGCGTCTACGACCTGGTCCGGCGAGCCCAGCAGGCCGCCATCGAGACCCTCGAGGCGAGGGTGCTGGGCGGGACGGTGCCGGACGGCCGCGAGCTGGATGCGATCTCCCGGGGCGTCATCGACGAAGCCCGGACCTGGCCCGCCTACGGCCACGGACTCGGTCAC
>DATCGK010000122.1:0-7208 GCA_036508975.1 Candidatus Limnocylindrales bacterium | reverse complement strand
CTCCCGCCGCTCCAGGGTGGACAGGAAGGCCACCCAGGCACCAGCCGTCGGCCCACCCAGGACCATCGCGGCGCCGATGAACGGGAGGTGGAACGTGAAGAAGGCGCCGCCGCCCGGGGCGCGGAGGACGCGGAGCGACCCGAGCAGGCCGAACAGGATCCAGAGCAGGAGCCCCCCATCGGCCCCTCCCACGACCGTCCCGGGCAGGCCCGGGTCCAGGGTCGTGGCGACAGGCAGGGTCGAGCTCCAGGCGAGCAGCCCGAGGCCGAGCACGATGGATGCCGCCGTGTAGGCGAAGAGGCCGCCGCGACGCACCTCGGCGCTGCTGGCGCTGCCGGCTTCGCCGGCGCCATGCCGGACGAGGTCGACGAGCAGCGTGACGCTGGGTCGTCGGAGACGGGGTCGCCCGAGGCGGCCGATGACGGGCTCACCGTCGGGGCCGCCCGTGACCGACCCGAGCCGGCCTGGGTTGAGAAGAAGGACGTCCATCAGGGGGCACTTCCTGTGTACGACCGTTTGTCGGATGGGGGACTGATCCGAGTGGTGCAGCCGCTCCGCATCGCCTCAGCCCTTCACCGGCGGGTTGCAGGGACCACGCCGGGTTCGGTTCGTGCTGTGCGACGGCGGGCGGGTTGCGGTGGCCCGGACGTCGGGGAGCTCCCCAGCTCCCGACCCGGTCGGGCCGTTGTCCTCCCGTACGTTCGTTCGGCGATCCACCCGGGGTGAGTTGCGTCGCCTCTCGAACACGGCCCATCGTCGGTTGCGCGGGGCTGCGGTGCTACGGATTATTACGTACCAACGGCCGTCGCCGATGGTCCTCCCCCGGCGCCGTCCTGCCCGGATCTGCGGCTCCGGCGGGGCCCCGCGCGAGCACGGGTATACTGCGTGAGCCCGTTCGCCCTTCTTCGTGTCCGGGCCCCGACCGACGCGCTACCCTGCGGCCTCCGCCGCTCCGCCCGCGCCATCGACGGCGCCGGCGCTCTCGCAGCAAGGATCTGCCTCCCCCCATGCTCGACCGCATCCTCGGCCTCTTCTCCCGGGACATCGGGATCGACCTTGGCACGGCCAACACTCTTGTGCACGTCCGTGACCGCGGGATCGTGATCTCGGAGCCGTCCGTCGTGGCGATCGACGCCAAGACGAAGCGTGTCCTGGCGATCGGCGCGGAGGCGAAGCGGATGGTGGGCCGGACGCCCGCCTCCATCATCGCCGTGCGCCCGCTCCGCGACGGGGTCATCAGCGACTTCGACGTCACCGAGCAGATGATCAGGTACTTCGTGAACAAGGTGCACGATCGGGTGGGGCTGATCCCGCGGCCCCGCATGCTGCTGGGCGTCCCGTCCGGCGTCACCGAGGTCGAGAAGCGTGCGGTGCGCGACGCCGCCATGAACGCCGGTGCCCGCTGGGCTCGCCTGATCGAGGAGCCGATGGCCGCGGCGATCGGCGCAGGCCTGCCGGTGTCGGAGCCGTCCGGCTCGCTGATCGTGGACATCGGTGGCGGCACCACCGAGGTCGCGGTCATCTCGCTCGGCGGCATCGTGGTCTCTCGTTCGATCCGCATCGGCGGCGACGAGATGGATCAGGACATCGTCGCCTACGCCCGGCGCGAGTACAACCTGTTCCTGGGCGAGCGTACGGCCGAGGACATCAAGATCGCCATCGGGTCCGCGTACCCCGGCGAGTGGGACATCCAGCGGGTCACGCTTCGCGGCCGCGACCTGCTGACGGGCCTCCCGCGCGCCGTGGAGGTCGGGGCCGACCAGATCCGCGAGGCCATCGAAGTGTCCGTGGCCCAGATCGTGGACACCATCAAGGACACGATCGAAGAGACGCCACCGGAGCTGGTGGCCGACATCATGGACCAGGGGATCGTCCTCGCCGGCGGCGGCGCGCTGCTGGCCGGCCTGGACCGGCGGGTTGCCGAGGCCACCCAGATGCCGGTCCACATCGCCGACGATCCTCTCACCTGCGTTGCGCGCGGCACGGGCGTCGTCCTGCAGGAGCTCTCCAGCCCGGCGATGGCGCGCGTGCTCGTCGCCGAGACCTACAGCCGTCCACCGCGCTGACCGCCGGCCCGGATCGCCCCGTCCAACGGGAACGCGACCGGGTCGCCGGCTCCCGGAGCCAGCACGATGACCACGCTCCTCGCCAACCGCCAGACCCGCCGTCGCGGGATCATGTTCACGGTCCTCCTGGCGATCACGCTGCTGTTCATGGCGTTCTCCTCCAACCCGACCGTCCAGGAGGTGCAGCGCGGGTTGTCGTTCGCGCTCCGACCGTTCCAGGGCGCGCTGGCGTCGGTGGCGGACGGCATCGCGAGCGTGGCCTCCGCCGTCACCGAGATCGACGCGCTGCGCATCGACAACAACGCCCTGCGTGCCGAGAACGAGCGCCTGGCGAACGAGAATGCGCGGCTCGGGGTCCTCAAGACCGAGAACGACCAGCTGACGGCCCTCCTCCAGCTCCGGAGCGGGTTCGACCACGCAACCGTGGCGGCGCGGGTGATCGGGCGGGAGATGCTCGAGACGCGGCGGATCGTGACCCTGGACAAGGGGACGGACGACGGGATCAAGCAGGGGGACGTGGTCATCGTGCAGGGCGGTGCGCTGGCGGGCCGGGTGACGGACGTCGGGCCGACGTTCTCGAAGGTCACCCTGATCAGCGACAGCGCGTCCACCGTCGTGGGCCAACTGCTGTCGTCCGGGGCGACCGGGGTGATCACGGGCCAGGCCGGCGGGGTGCTGGTGATGCGCAACATCGACTCGGCCGTGCAGATCAGCGTCGACGAGGAGGTCTTCACCGCGGGGATCGAGCTGGCGGGCGGGATCCGGTCGCCGTACCCGAAGGGCCTGGTTGTCGGAACCGTGGTGGACCTCCAGCGCGATGCGAACGATGTCGTCCAGACCGCGTACCTGACCCCCGCGGCCAACCTGGACTCGTTCGAGCTGGCCCTGGTGATCACGGACTACGAGGGCGGTCTGCCGCCGTTGGACCAGCAGCCCGTCCCGTGCGGCACCGCGGGGACGCTGCCGGATGGCGAGGTGCCCTGCTACACGCCAACGCCTGTCCCCGCGGCAACCCTGAAGCCCACCGCGAAGCCGTAGGGCTCCCGGGGGAGCGCCCCGCCCCAACCCCGGCGCCCCGCCCAACCCCGGCGCCCGGCCCAAATCCCGGCGCCCCGTCCGGCCTGATACGCTCACGCGCATGAAGGGCCTCGTGCTGGCGGGTGGCACGGCCACGCGCCTGTTCCCGCTGACCATCGTCACCAACAAGCACCTGCTGCCGATCTATGACCGGCCGATGATCTACTACCCGCTGGACACCCTGTCGGGCATGGGGATCCGCGAGACGATGGTGATCGTCGGCGGCAAGAGCGTGGGTGACATCGTGGAGCTGCTCGGCGACGGGCGGCACCTCGGGCTTGACCTCACGTACCGCTACCAGCGCGGCGCGCTCGGGATCGCGCACGCCATCGGCCTGGCGCGGGACTTCATCGGCGGCGACTCGTTCTGCGTCGTGCTGGGCGACAACATCCTCCGTGGCCCCGCGTTGCGGGAGACCGCCCGCGCCTTCGACGCAGGGCCCTGGGGCGCCGGCACGCTGCTCTACCGTGTCCCTGACCCGGAGCGGTTCGGCGTGGCGGAGCTGGACGCGACCGGCAGAGTCGTCGGCTTCGAGGAGAAGCCCGAGCATCCCAAGAGCGACCTGATCCCGATCGGGGTGTACTTCCTGCGCCCGGACGCCTTCGACGTGATCGAGACGCTCGCCCCTTCCGGCCGCGGCGAGTTCGAGATCACGGACGTCCTGAACCACTACATCCCCGGCGGTGGCCTGTTCACGGAGATCTTCAGCGGCCACTGGGCGGATGCAGGCACGGTCCCGTCGCTGCTTCGGGCGGCCGAGCTGGCGGCGGCCGACGACGAGGCAGGCACGCTGACGCCGCCCCTGCCGTACCCGATCGAGCCGAAGTGACGGCCGACCACATCGCTCCCGGCGCGCACCTCCTGGTCACCGGCGGCGCCGGCTTCATCGGCAGCGAGCTGGTCCGCTCCATCCTTGCGCGAAGGGATGGCACCCGGATCACCGTCCTGGACAAGCTCACGTATGCCGGCAACCTCGCCAACCTCGCCGCCGTGGAGAAGGACGAGGAACAGGCTCGACGCTTCGCCTTCGTCCTGGGCGACATCGCGGATCCGGATGCCGTCGCGCCGCTGGTCGCGCAGGCGGACGCGATCCTCAACGTCGCCGCAGAGACGCACGTCGACCGCTCGATCCTGGACCCGGAAGCGTTCCTGCGCACCGGCGTCCTCGGTGTGCACGTGCTCCTCGAGGCGGTCCGGCGCGAGATGGATCGCGCCACCGCCGGCGACCGGACCGCTGCCCCGCGCTTCCTCCAGGTCAGCACCGACGAGGTCTACGGCGACATCCCCGACGGCCGCAGCATCGAGACGGACGCCCTCGCCCCGCGCAGCCCCTACGCGGCTGCCAAGGCCGCGGGGGAGCTGCTGGTCCATGCCTACCACGTGACTTACGGCCTGGACGCGGTGATCACCCGCGGCTCCAACACCTACGGCCCGCACCAGCATCCCGAGAAGCTGATCCCCCTGTTCGTGACGAACGCGCTCGCCGGCGATCAGTTGCCGATGTACGGCGACGGGATGCAGGTCCGCGACTGGCTCCACGTCTCGGACCACGCGGCCGGCATCGAGTTCGTGCTGCGGCACGGCGTGGCGGGCGAGGCCTACAACATCGCAGGCGGCACGGAGCTGCCGAACCGCGACGTCATCGGGCGCCTGCTGGCGGCGGCCGGCCGCGACTGGTCGCTGGTCCGCACCGTCCCGGATCGCCCGGGACACGATCGCCGCTACGCGATGGACGGGTCGAAGCTGGCGGCGCTCGGGTGGCGTCCGCGGGTGAGCTTCGACGAGGGGTTGCCCGAGACGGTCGCCTGGTACCGCGATCACCCGGACTGGGTGGCGGGCGCCAGGAGCGGCGACTGGGACAGTTACTACGCGCGCCAGTACGGCGATCGGCTGGCGGCGGGCCGGGCGGTGGACGGGGCCGGCTGACCGATGCGGGTTGCCGTCATCGGGGTGTACGGGCGGCTGGGGCGCGCGCTGGTCGAGGCGCTCGAGCACGCGCCCTTCGTGGACCCGCGAGGGTCGATCGGGTGGGACCAGCCAGAGCTCGAGCTGGACACGCTGACCGAGGCGTCGGTTGGAGCGCTGCTCGACGCGGAGCGGCCCGAGGTCGTGATCCACACCGCCGCCTGGACGGACGTGGACGGCTGTGCGCGCGACCCCGAGCTTGCCATGCGCCGCAACGGGACGGCCGTGGGCGAGCTGGCCGCCGCCTGCGCCCGGCGCGGCATCGACCTGCTGATCATCTCGACGAACGAGGTCTTCGACGGCCGTCGAACCGATGGCATCGGCTACGCGCCCGACGACGAGCGAAACCCCGTCAACCCGTACGGCGCCGCCAAGGCCGAGGCCGAGCGGCTGGCGACGGCGGTGTTCGAGGCCGACGGCGCGCGAGGTCGCCTGGGCATCGTGCGGACCTCCTGGCTGTACGGTCCGCCAGGCAACGACTTCCCGGCCAAGATCGCGAACGCCGCGCTCCGGGCGCGGGCCGCCGGGACACCGCTGCAGGTGGTCGCGGACGAGATCGGCGTGCCCACCTACACGCCGGACCTGGCCGACGCGATCGTGGAGCTGATCGCCGAGGGCGGGATCACCGAGGCGTCGGCACGCACGGCGATCCACCATCTGGTCAACGGCGGCCGCGCATCCCGCGCCGAATGGGCCCGCGAGGTCCTCAGGGCCACCGGGATCGACGCCGACGTGATCGACGTCCCGGGCTCCACTTGGCAGCGTGCCTCGACCCCGCCCGCGTGGGCCGTCCTGGAGCCCACGCCGCTCCCGTCGGGCAAGCCGATGCGCCACTGGCGCGAGGCCTTCGCCGCCGCCGTCCCGGCCCTCGTCCTGAGCCTCCGCGGGGCCTGACCGGTGCGTGGTGTCGGGCCGCAACCGCACCGGACACCCCTCGACGACCCTTCACCGCATCCGGCGCCGCACCAAAGGGCCATCGCCCCCGGGACCATCCCGCGATTGGCGTGCCGGGCGCACGGGTACAGGCTGACGGGGCACTCATCCCGTGTCGCGCGCTTCTTGCGGGACACGCCTGCCCGACCGGAGCACCGTCCATTGCGCAAACTGGCCCTCGTCGTTGCCGCCGTCCTGCTCGCCTGTTTCGGCGTGGTGGCCCCGGCCGCCGCCCCTGCCGTCTCGGCCGCCACCGGCGCCAGGGTCGCGATCATCGTTGGCGCCACCGGCAGCACCACGCCCACCTACAGGACCTACGCGGACCAGATCTACGCCGAGGCGATCAAGTACACGCCCAACGTGGTCAAGGTCTACAGCCCCAACGCGACGTGGACGAAGGTGAAGGCGGCCGTCAACGGCGCGTCGGTCATCGTCTACCTGGGCCACGGCAACGGCTGGCCGAGCCCCTACACCTACGACCCGAACTACACGACCAAGGACGGCTTCGGGCTCAACTACGACAACAACGGCGACGGCAAGCTCACCGACAGCGAGTACAAGTACTACGGCGAGCCGTCGATCCGGACGCTGACCCCGGCGCCGAACGCGGTGGTCCTGCTGTTCCACCTGTGCTACGCGTCCGGCAACTCCGAGCCGGGCGGCACCGCGCCCACCCTGTCGATCGCGAAACAGCGCGCGGACAACTACGCGGCGGCGTTCCTGGCGGCGGGTGCGCGTGCCGTCATCGCGAATGGCCACAGCCATGACCCGTACTACATCAGGGCACTGTTCACGACCAGACAGACGATCGAGCAGTACTGGCGCAACGCCCCCGACTTCCACAACCACGTGCTGTCATACCCTTCGTCCCGGTCGCCGGGCTACACGTACCTCATGGACCCGGACTCGGCCTCGCCGTCGGGCTTCTACCGCTCGCTGACCGGCAAGATGTCGCTCACGACCGAGCAGGTCACCGGTGCCTCCGGTCCGATCGTGGTTGACACCAGTCCTCCGGGGGGATCGACCGTCGACACCACTCGCCCCCACACCACCTACGTCCCGCTCGCCCCGGCCCGGCTGCTCGACACGCGGTCCGGCACCGGCCTGTCGGGCCCGTTCAAGTCCGGCACCGCCCGCACCTTCCAGGTCACCGGCCGGGGCGGGGTG
>DATCGK010000121.1:0-4421 GCA_036508975.1 Candidatus Limnocylindrales bacterium | reverse complement strand
TCGTGGCCATCAACAAGGACCCGAAGGCGCGGATCTTCAACTACGCGGACTTCGGCATCGTCGGGGACATCGAGACGGTCGTCCCGGACCTGATCCGTGCGACGGAGGGAAAGGCATGACCGCCCCGATCGATGTCCTGATCGTGGGTGGTGGCCCGGCTGGCCTCGCCGCGGCGATCCGGCTCAAGCAGCAGCTTGCCGCGGCCTCGCGTGAGGCCTCGGTCGTCGTGATCGAGAAGGCGCCGCGCCCGGGCTACCACAACCTCTCCGGAGCCTCGTTCGAGCCCGCCTGCCTGGACGAGCTGGTGCCCGGCTGGCGGGATGACCGCCGGTTCATGGAGCACGTCAGCCCGGTCGAGCAGGACGAGATGTACTTCCTGCTCGGGCCGCGCGCGATCCGGATCCCGGACCTCGTCGTTCCCAAGGGGATGAACCACCACGGCGACGTCACGATCTCGCTCTCGCGCCTCACCGCCTTCCTGGCCACGAAGGCCGAGGCGGCGGGCGTCGAGCTCTACCACGGGTACTCGGCCCGCACGCTCCTCGTGGAGGACGACCGCGTGGTCGGCGTCAGCCTGGGCGAGGTCGGCCTCAGCGCCCACGGCGACGAGAAGTCCAACCACCGGCCGGCGGAGGAGATCCGGGCCCGGGTCACGATCCTGGCGGACGGCACGCGCGGCGTCCTGTCACAGCAGCTGCGCGAGCGCTTCGGCGCCGGCAGGAACCCGCAGGTCTACTCGCTGGGCATCAAGGCGGTCGTGGCGTTCTCCGACGAGAACCCGTTCGGGACCAACCGCGTGATGCACACGCTGGGCTACCCCAACCCGGCCAGCGTCTTCGGCGGCGGCTTCCTGTACAGCATGGGCGAGAAGCTCGTGGCGGTGGGCCTGATCCAGGGGCTCGACTGGAAGTACGGGAACCTCAACCCGCAGCGCGAGTTCGAGCGGTACCGGGCCCACCCCTTCATCGCGAGCCTGCTCAAGGGCTCCGTGACGATCGCCACCGGCGCTCGCACGATCCCGGAGGGTGGCTACCACGCCCTGGGCAAGCTCGCCGTTCCCGGCGCGCTGGTCGTGGGCGACGGGGCCGGGCTCGTGAACATGGAGAAGATCAAGGGGATCCACTACGGGATCCTGTCCGGGATGGCCGCGGCGGAGACCGTCGCCGAAGGGCTCGCGTCCCCCGACTGTGACGCCGTCCTGCTGTCCGGCTACGCGCAGCGGCTCGAGGAGCGCGGCGTCCTGCCCGCCATACGTCACGCCCGCAACTACCGGCAGAGCTTCCGGTGGGGCACCTATGTCGGCGCGCCGTTGTCGATGGTGTCGAGCCACATCCCGCGGCGGCTCGGCATGGAGCCGGACTTCAAGGGGACGAAGCGCGGGGCGCGCCTGAACCGCGAGGACCCGGGCGGCATGGACGGGGCGACGTTCGTCAGCCTCACCGGCTCCCTCCACCGCGAGGACGAGCCGGCGCACATGACCATCCTGGACCCGGCGGCGTGCGTGGGCTGCGAGGCGGACTACGCGAACTCCTGCACCAGCTTCTGTCCCGGCCAGGTGTACCGGTGGGACGGCGCGAAGATCGCGCTCAGCGCCTCGAACTGCCTCCACTGCATGACCTGCGCGGTGAAGTGCCCGCTCCAGAACATCCGCTGGCTGCCGCCCGAGGGCGGCGAGGGTCCCCGCTTCAAGCAGATGTGACGGCCGGGGCTGCCGGCTGTCACCAGAACCGGCTCCGCTCCAGAACCGGCACTGCACCACAAGGGGACCCCGATGTTCGACATCCTCGCTGCCGTTACCTCGGTCCTTGCGACCTCCGCGGCCCGCTGGGCCGCGCTAGCGACCATCGAGCCCGGCCTGTTGGCCCGCCGGCCGGCCCCCGGGGAGTGGTCTGCGATCCAGTGCCTCCAGCACGTCGTGGACACGGAGCACGCGGTCTTCCGCGCTCGGGTCCTCGCGATCCTCGAGGGCCAGGACTTCGCGGCGTTCGACCCCGACGCGGAGGGCGGCGTGGACGCGATCGCCCGGCCCGCCGGGGAGCTCGCGCTGGACCTGGGGCGGATGCGGCCGGGCAGCCTCGCCACGCTCCGCGAGCTGGCGCCGGACGACCTGCCGCGGACGGCCCGACATGCCGAGCTGGGCACGGTCACGATGGCCGAGCTGCTCAGCGAGTGGGCCGCCCACGACACGATGCACATCGTCCAGGCGGAGCGCGCCCTGATGCAGGCGTTCATCCCGGGCTCGGGGCCGTGGCGGCCGTCCTTCGCGGACCACGACGTGGAGGCGGCCGGCTGACCGGCCGCGCTCAGAGCAGCGTCAGCAGCGTAACGCCGATCGCGACGATGGTCGTCCCCCAGGCGACGGACAGCGTGGCCCAGCCGGCGCGTCCGCGCCCGAGCACGGCCGAGATGCCGGCGAGCACGGCGGCCAGCGTGAGGAGGGACAGGCCGAGCACCGCTCGCTGCGAGCGGGCCCCGGTCTCGTTCGCCAGGTCCACCTGTCGGTTCTGCTCGGCGACCTCGGTGTTGAGATCGGCGATCGACGCGCTCATCAGGCCGGCCGTGTACGGGTCCACCGGGTCGGCACCCGAGGTGGCCGCCGACTCGGCCAGGGCGGCCGTCAGCTTGCCGGATGCCGCCTGCTGGGCCGTGCCCACGGCGTAGAGCCCGGCGTCCCCGGCCGTCGTGGCCACCATGAGCCTGCTGATCGCTTCCATGCCCAGCACCAGCGCGTCCTGCTGCGACCGGAGCGTCGCATCCTGCATGGTCGAGCTCGCCGTGATCTTCGCCGCCGCGTCTGCGGTGAGGCGCACGGCCTGGGCCTGGGCGCGCGTGGACTCCAGGCTGTTGACGGCCTGCAGGATGGCGAGCAGCGCTGCCAGCACGGCGACCGTCCCGATCAGCAGGGTCGCCGTCCGATCGAAGGCGCCCCGGCTTCGCCAGCGGGTTGCGACCTCCGGCTCGATCATACGAGGACCTCCACGGCCGCGGCCGTCAGGGCTCCGAGCGCGAGCGCGCCCGCCCCGAGCGCGAGGAGCAGCCGTCGCCGGCCGGCGAACGGCTGGGCGAGCGCCCCGAACAGGGCGGCCAGCCCGATCGGGAGCAGCGGCAGCGTCATCGCCTCGGCCTTGAGGCCCAGCGCATCGCCGGCCGCCTGCAGGGCGTCGGGATCGAGCGCCACCAGGTCGGGGTCCTGGTTCCGCAGGTCCGAGAGGCGGAGGCCCAGGTTCACGCCGCCGCCCGGCAGCGCGTACGCCGGGTGCGTGGCCAGCTCGTAGGACGTCGAGATCGCGCTCACGACACTGGCCTTCACGTCGGCCTCGCGGGTGAGGGTCTGGGCAACGGCACCGGTCTCCCTGGCCGCGGCGGCGCGCAGCTCCGCCTCCTGCATCCGGTCGCCCAGGATCGTGACGACGGGCGGCACCTCCGTCATGTACAGGTAGCGGATGTCCGCCAGGGCCCCCGCCGACCGCTTGACCTCGGTCCGGAGGGCGGACTGCCACGTGTCCGATGCGTCGCTGGAGAGCGCCGTTGCGCGCACGCCGACGATCGTGGCCAGGATCGCCGCCATGCCGAGCAGGATCGCCACGCCGCGGTGACCCTCGTCGCGGTGCCCCTCGACCGACGCCGTCTCGACCACCACCCCTGCCGGTGCTTCGTCCACCTGGCCCTCCGTCCGGTCTTCCCGCGTGTGTGTGAGAGACGGTACAGGTCTGCCGGGCAGCGGTGGTGGCGAGCCGGTGAGCAGGCCGAGGCGAGCCGCCTGCCCCGGTCCGTCCGAGATGGCCCGCAAGGCCGAGGACGTCGGCGCCCGCAAGGCGAACACGGACACGGCGTCGATGTCGCGCGCAACAGGGTGGCAAGAACCGGGGAAATCCGCAGCTTCGCCGTGATCGTCGAGGTGGCCAAGGCCGACAGCCTGGTGGAGAGATGGCAGCGCCCGTCGCTGGGACTCAAGGACACCTGGACCAAGGTCCGGAGCCGGGATCGGTCTCCGGATCTCCCATGTCACACCGTTCCCGTGGTGGCCTCCTGGAGTTCCCCCTTGTCGGAACGGGCAGTGATCGACGGGGCGGGTGCGGACGGACGGGTCTGCGACCAGCCACCACGCATCGTGCCGTGGAATATCACGTTCGCGTTGGCAAGGGAGAAGACGCCCGTGAGCGCAGTCTTCACCTCGGCATTCTGGATGTAGGTCACGAGCGCTTCACGGACGAGCTCCGAAAACGTGACCCCCTGGGCGCTGGCCATCGCCATGAGCTCCTTGACGGTCTCCTCGTCGGCCCGTAGCGAGAACTGCGCGGTTCGACGCCGCCTGGGAGCGGGCTCCGCCGTGACGGGATGCGCCCAGTCGAAGTCCTCTGAATCGCCGACGACGGCACGTTCGGCCTCAGACAAGTGCTCGAAGCTTTCCTTCTCAACCA
>DATCGK010000120.1:0-2613 GCA_036508975.1 Candidatus Limnocylindrales bacterium | reverse complement strand
CGGTCTCGTCGCTGATCTCCAGCGCAGCCCGGCTGGGAGAGCGGTCCATCAGGAATCCACCGCCGTATCACCGTCGCCGTCGGCCTCATCGGGCTCTTCCGGAAAGGCCTCGGCAAACCGAGCGGCTGCCTCGGCGGAGATCCGGAGACGCGTGCTGAGCTCCAGCGCCTCGGCCGGACGCAGGTCGAACCCGACCGAATGGGTGAGGCGCGGGTCTTTCCCCACACTCGCTACCAACGGCTCACCGGGCGGGTCGATGTTGACGAAGACGTAAGAAAGATCATCCGAATTCAGCTCCACGGTGATCATCGCGGGGGCCCCCGGGACGACCGTCGGACGGAGCTCGGAACCAAGGAAGAGGTCGGCGAGTTCGAGGTCCTCGGGGTCGAAGTCGGTGCTGGCCAGAGCCTGCGCGAGCGGGTCCTCACTCATGTCGGTCCTCCTGAAGGGCTGGGCAGGGAGGCGGTGCATTCGTCGCACCCAGGGCCTCCCGGGGAACCTGGATTGCCATAGCGGTCTGGCCGAAGCTCTTGCTCGCCAGCGTCAGGACGTCATACCGGCGGCGCCCGGCCTGATCGGTCATCCGGTCCGGCGCCGGCCAGCGGGTGGTCAACGAGACTGGCGACGGCGCCGTCCCAGGGCTCCTCGGGGTGCTCTCTGAGGTAGGCCCGCACGTGATCGAGCAGGTCGTCGGGCAGGTCGATCTCCGCGGCTTGCCGCCGGGCATCGTCGGCCGCGGCGCCAAGCGCGCGGTTCAGGACCCCCATCTCGCAGGCGCGGCGATACGCGAACGCGAGCACGTCGGGCTCGGGGACCACCTTGGTGATCCCCATCGCCGTGACCTTGGTATCGATCAGGTCGACGAGCACGTCGCCTTCGAGGAAGGCGACGGCGGCAGTGATCGGATCCTTGCGCGAACAGAAATCACGCAGCCGGCTCGTGGGGAAGGTGGTGCGCCCGAGCATGGGGGCCGTCATCGCGCTCACGCGACGTACCACGCCAAGATGGCGTCATCGGACAGTGGGCGGGTCCCCAAGGCCCCTTGGGGGTACTCCCGCTGTCGTTCGGAGAAGGTCGTGCGGGCGCAGACGGGTCGAGCGCCGCAGGCTGCCGGTTGCGCACGACCACCCGGTCGACCACGATCCGACCGAGCTTCTCGCTGCGTGCTCCCGAGGCCACGGGGATCGTGTCGGGCAGCGCCAGGATCCACGCTCGGGAGGCATCGAAGGAGAGGATCGGGTCACCGTCAGGGTGCTCGGCGAGGACGAACCGTGTCGCGTCCCTCGGGCCCGCCATCCCGAGACGCGATTCCTCGCCACGACCGCGCCGCGTGGAAGCGGGCTACCGGCCCACTCCCGACGATCGGTGCCGTCCGATCGAGAATGCGATCCCCGCTCCCAGGAGCACGAGGAACACGAGGAGGATCGCGCCGATCGTGAGCAGTGAGACGGGCTCTGCCGAGGCTCCAGGTCCAGCGCTGGGCACGACCGGGAGGCCGGCCGCGATCACGACATCGGCAGAGGTCGCGCTGACGTTCCCCACCGCGTCGATCGCCCGGATCACGTAGTGGAGAGCGGTCGCGGGTGCCGCCTGGTCCGTGAACGTCGTCGCAGAGGTGGTGCCGACGAGGGCGTAGCCGCCCCCGGCCACGGGGGAGCGCCAGACCGTGTAGGAGACGGCGCCGGCCTGCGGGCTCCAGCCCAGGACCGCGCCGCCATCCGACCGAACGGCGCTCAGGTCCGCCGATGCGTCCGGTGCGACCAGGAGCTGCCCCGACACCGGGACGAGGAGCGCCCCGCCGAGCGGAGGCAGGACGATGCGCAGGTACCCGTCCGCGGACGTCACGTCCGGGCCACCCAGAATGTCGCGGAAGCGGATTCCATCGCGGATCGGGGTGCCGCCGTCGATCGGATGCGCGAGCGGCACGTCCAGCGCGACCCCCGCGCTTCCGGGGTTGACGGCCGTGATCGCCAGCGCCCCGGGGTCCGTGCGCGCGAAGACGAGGGCACGCGATGGCGCGTCGGTCAGCAGGAAGCGCAGGTCACCGTCACGGAGCACGGGGACCGTGTCCCGCGTCGTGGCGAGCTTCCGATACGACGCGGCGAGCCCCTGGTCGCCGCCGTTCGTCGGATAGGTGCCGCGGTTCTCGGGGTCGGTCGCGCCGGTCATGCCGACCTCGTCGCCGTAGTAGACGACCGGGGCACCGGGCAGCGTGAATTGCATGAGGGCAGCGAGGCCGAGGCGTGCCGTGCCCACGGCGACGTTGGCCGCCGTCGTCTTCTCGGCAGCCGTCGTGCCGGGCGTGAGCGACCAGAGCGCGCGCTCGGTGTCGTGGCTGTCGAGCAGCCGGAAGGCGGTCGCGGCGACCGCGGGTGGCTCGTCCTCCAGCACGCCCGCGAGTTCGGAGGCGACGACCGCGGGAGACAACCCGGACGTTCCGTCGTCCGGGAAGCCGCGTGCGTCGGCCGTCCCCAGGTACGCCAGCAGCGGCGTGCGGGATCGGTAGTCGGTGATCGTGTCGGCCGTGTCGCCACGGATCAGGAGCAGGGCCTGGTCCCGCTGCCAGGCTTCCCCGATGATCGGCGCGTCGGGCTTCGCGGCCTTGACCGCGGA
>DATCGK010000119.1:0-4020 GCA_036508975.1 Candidatus Limnocylindrales bacterium | reverse complement strand
TCGGACTACGACAAGGAGAAGCTCCAGGAGCGTCTCGCCAAGCTGGCCGGTGGCGTCGCCGTCATCAAGGTTGGCGCGGCCACCGAGGTCGAGCTCAAGGAGAAGAAGCACCGCATCGAGGATGCGCTCTCGACGACCCGTGCGGCCGTCGAGGAGGGCCTCGTCGCCGGCGGCGGCACCACGCTCCTCCAGGCCATCCCCGCGCTTGACGCCATCAAGCTCGAGGGCGACGAGCAGGTCGGCGTGGACATCGTCCGCAAGGCCCTCGAGGCCCCGGCCCGCCAGATCGCCGACAACGCCGGCATGTCCGGCGAGGTCGTCGTGAACGCGATCCGTGCCCTGCCGCTCGGCGAGGGCTACGACGCGCTCAAGGGCGAGTACGGCGACATGTTCGAGAAGGGCATCGTCGACGCGGCCAAGGTCACCCGCTCCGCGCTGCAAAACGCTGCGTCCATTGCCGCGATGGTCCTGACGACGGAAACGTTGATCACGGACATCCCGGAGGCGAAGCAGGCCGTGCCCGCCGGCGGCGGGTATGGCGGGGACATGGACTACTAGGGGTCGATGGGTGCCGGCTCGCGTCCTTGCGAGCCGGCACCGAGGCACCGGACCACACACGAGCCGGGTCATCCGTCCCGATCGCCCGCTCCCTGGGCATCTCGCTCCCGGCCTGCTCTGCTCCTGTCTACCTGACGAGCTCGACTGGCGGAACGTTCAGCCGATCTGCCCTCTCACGGGAGTGTCGCCGTGGCTGGCCCGGTCGGACCTTCATCCCATCCCGTTGTTCAGCACGATCCGATAACGCGCCAGGTTCTCCTTCAGCCTCCGGATCGCCTCGTTGACCTACGCCATCGGCAGCTGCTCGACCCGGGGTGTGATGCCGTGATCCCGGGCGAACGGGAGCATCTCCCGCATCTTGGTCCGGTTGCCGAGGAAGGACCCCGTGATGGAGAGCTCATGCGCGACGATGTCGGTCGGGTTCATCGACACCTCCGGGAAGCCGACCAGGACGAGCCGCCCGCGCTTGCGCAGCGTCATGAGGAGCTCCTCCCAGTCGATCGCGCCGTGGGCCGTACACAGGACGAGGTCGAAGGCGTAGTCGATCGACCGCATCCGGGCCCGATCCCCGGTCACGACGAACTGGTCCGCGCCAAAGGTAATTGCCTCCTGCTCCTTGGCGGGGGAGGAGGAGAGGGCGGTGACCTCGCAGCCGAGGGCGTGCGCGAACTGGATCGCCAGATGGCCCAGGCCGCCGACCCCGAGGATGCCCACCCTGAGCCCCGATCCCGTGGCGCACGCGCGGAGCGGCGAGTAGACGCTCACCCCGGCGCACATCAGCACGGCCGCCACCTCGGGGGCCATCGCCTCAGGCAGGGGGAACGCGAAGCGCCCGTCGACCGTCACCGAGGAGGCGAACCCGCCATGGCGTTCCCACGTTCCCATCTCGGCGATGTCCTGGCAGAGCTGTTCCTCGCCCTGCACGCACCATGCGCAGCGCTCGCACGAGCGACCCTGCCACCCGATGCCGACCCGATCACCCTCCGCCAGCCCGGTGACCTCGCGCCCCAGGGCCTCGACGTGGCCCACGATCTCGTGACCGGGCACGAAGGGGAACCCGGTGATGCCGTAGAAGTCGTCGATGCCCTGGATGTCGGTGAAGCAGACGCCGCAGTGGCTGATCGCGACCCGGACGTCATGCTCGCCGAGTGGCGGCGCCGGATACGAGAGCGGTTCCAGCGCCTGCCCCATCGCCATCGCCGCATAGCCGTCCACCGTACTCGGGGACATCTCGTCACCTCCGGGACACGTCGAGGGTTCGCCGGGCCGTGGCGCCCAGCAGCAGCATGGCGAGAACACATGTCGCGGCCGCGATCCCGAACAACAGGCGCCAGCGCGTCTCTTCCCCTGGTGTCATCGCCATGGCGACCACGAGCAGGAAGGCGGCGCAGATCCCGCCGACGATCGCGCCGATCAGGCACCGCGACCGCGTCGGTCGCGCGATGACGGCAACGCCGGCGAAGCACGGGATCAGTGAGACCGCGACGAACAGCAGCGCCAGCCAGAAGACAGACCAGCTCCACTCGGGCCAGGTACCCGTGGTGGCGAGAGCCTGACCCGTCATCACCACGCCGGCTCCAACCCCCAGCAGCCCGATCACCGCCACGAGAGACCCGCCCACCCGGACCGCCAGACCCGCGACCGATGCCAGCGGCTCGGTCGGATCCCCCTCCGTCCACCGCTCGCCGTCCCAGAACATGACCGAGACTCCCCAGCGAAGCTCGCGCGTGCCCTCTCGCCGATCTGCCATGGTGGCCGCGCCGGCCGCCGATTGCGAGAGGCGAACGGCCCCGATCACAGGCGAGCGTGCACCGGGAGCGACCGAGCGTGAAACTCGTCGGGGCGTGGCGCAACGGTCGCGAACGTGCTTTGGGAGTCCCCGGGGCCTATGCGGTGCAGGGTCGGCCCTTCCAAGCACGACAGGCTAGCGGCGTAGGCACCGATGATCAGGGGCTTCGCGAGCGTGGCTCGCACCCGGGTCAGCCACGATCCTTGCCGTCCTTCGTCTTCACGTGGTAGCGGCGCCCTGGATCGGGTGGCCGCCCTTTCTGCGCAGCCGAACAAGGCCGATCACGAGGAAGATCACGCCCGGCACGGGCGCGACGATGGCCAGCCCCGCGAACGCGTTGGCGAGGAGCCCCCAGGTGTCCGGAGCGGGCGGGCACTGGCCCCACATGCATACCGTCGCGAGGTCGTAGTGGGCGAGGGCGTTGACCGGCACGGTGCCGAGGACCACGCCGGCATCGCCGGCGAGGGTCTCCGCGAGGCTCCGGCGCCAGGCGGCCACGACGCCGAGGGCGACGGCCTCGATCAGGAAGGCGGTCGCGCCGACGTAGAGCGTCTGGACGCCGGCGAAGTAGAAGTGGTCGAAGTCCCCCCACGCGTGACCGACCTCCACGATCAACGCGCCGCTCAGCGCGACGACGCCGAAGCAGAGCAGGAAGATCGCGAGCGGTTGTTTCGGCATCGTCGCGCCTCCGGGCAGTCCTTCCGGGACGCCATCCGCGGGTCGGTCTCGTGGGTGGTGCTACGAGAGCCCGGCCACCAACCCGTTGACGCGCGAGCCGACAACCTGTGTCAGCAGGTTGCCTCCCGCGTGTGGTCAGCCTCGGCGACTGCCGGGCGACTCCGGGATGAGTCGGCGCGTAACGGACCCTCCCCAGGACCCATCCCCTCGCGGGTCGGTCTCGCCAGTGGCTCGGCGCAGTCCCGGTGCCCAGCCTCTCTGATCCCTCAGTCGCCGCGCGTCGGAGCCTCCGCCGCGGTCGTCACAGTGCGACAGCCGATGGCTTCCGCCTGGAGGCGTCGGTCGTGAAGTCGCGGCCGCCAGCCGGATGTCCCGACCGGCGGCACTGGCGCGGTACCCCGGACAGGCGCATCGTCCCAAGGGCCGGAACCAGACCGGCCGCTCCACGGTGCGGCGGGAGCGAAGCGACCCCATGGCCCAGCTTGTCGTTATCGTCGTTGTCATCGTCCTGGTGTCCGTCGCGGGCGCGTGGCTCGAGCGCGGCGGGCGTGTCGCGCGCGTCATCGGCCACCTCCAACTCGCGGCCGGCGGGCTCGCGACCGGCTTCCTGCTCAGCCTCCTGCTCGAGCTCATGCTGTGGCCGGGAGCGGTCGGGGCAATCTTCGGTATCTATACTCCGCCGACGCCCGAGCAGACCAGGTGGGCGGGCATCGTCTTTGCCGTGATTGTCGGCGGGGCCGGGGCGACCGTGCCGAATCTCGCCTTCCGCCTCGGGTACGTCGGAGCCGTCCTGCTCGGCGTCCAGCATTCGTCGGCCTACTGGCTGGGGCACGACGGCGGATGGCTGCTGCTTCTCGGGCTCGCCTGCTGGACGATCGTCGCCGTCGGCGTCAGGGCGATCCGCTGGTGGTTGCGGCCCGATCCTCGCGCCGATGGAGTGGCCGAGCCGCCGACGGGGTTCTGGGACGGGAGCGGCTGGGGGGACCAGCAGGGGG
>DATCGK010000118.1:0-3073 GCA_036508975.1 Candidatus Limnocylindrales bacterium | reverse complement strand
GGCCGCCCGCTGGGGATCGCTCACCGGGTCCGTCAGCGCGTCCTCCACGGCATCGGCGATCGCCGCCGGCTGTCGCTCACAGCATAGGTCGCGGCGCCGCCGAGCACCTCGGTGGGGATGTCGTCGAACCTGTGTACGATGCTCGCATGTCATTCGGACCGGACTATAGCGAACCGCGGCCGGACTCGGACGACCAGGTCGAACGTCGCGGGCTGCGTGCCGCCGGCCAGCTCGTCGCTCGGACGGTGCTCACCCGAGGCATCACGCTCCTGGGGACGGTGGCGCTCGCCCGCATGCTGACCCCCGCCGACTTCGGGGTCTTTGCGGTGATCGTGCTCATCGTGACGATCATCACGGTTGTCGGCGACCTGGGCATCGGCGCGGGGCTCGTCCAGCAGCTGGAGGAGCCCAGCCCGGCTGACCTTGAGACGGTGCTGGCCGTCCAGCTCGCGCTCTTCGGCGGGTTTGGCCTGGCGGCCGCCGTGGCGGGACCGGCGCTCGCCATCGCGCTCGACCTGGGCTCCGGATCGTCCGAGCTGGCACTCCTGCTGGCGTTGACGATCCTGATGGCCCCTCTGCGCGGCATCCCGATCGCCATGCTCAGCCGCTCGCTGCGGTTCGGTCCGCTGGCGGCCAGCGAGGTGGTCCAGCAGGTCGCGTTCTTCGGGGTGGCCGTGGGGTCTGCGGCGATGGGCGCCGGCGTCGCCAGCTTCGGGCTTGCCGGCCTCGCGCAGGGGGTCGTCGCGACGGTGATCGCTTGGGCTGCCTGGGGCCGGCGGTCGCCCCGCCCGCGCCTCCACCGTGAAATCGCGGCCCGCCTCTGGCGCTTCGGGATCCGGGTGCAGGGTGCGAACATCGCGTCCTCGGCGAAGGATGCCGTGGTCCCGGTGTTCGGCGGGCTCGCCGGCGGCGTGTCCGCCGTCGGCTACCTCCAGTTCGCCTGGCGGAACGGGCAGCTGATCACGGCCGTCGACGACATCGTGACCCGCGTGGGCTTCCCGGCCCTCAGCCGCTTGCAGCACGACCCGCCGCGCTTCACCCGGGCTTCCGGCGTCGCGATGGAGGCCGCCGTCCTCTTCTCCGTCGGCATCCAGGCGTGGCTCATCGCGAGCGCTTCCGTCCTCGTCCCAGTGGTCTTCTCCGCGCAGTGGGAGCCGTCCGTCGACGCCTTCCGACTCGTTGCCGGTGGGGCGATCGCCGGGACGCTGACCGCCGTCATCCGGACGGCCCTCAACGCCGCAGGGCAGAGCGGCGCCGCGCTCCGAGCGGGCCTCGTCTCGCTCGCTGTCATAGTGGTCGCCTTCCCCGTCGGCATCCTCCTGGACGGCGTCACGGGCGGCGGCATCGCCTTCCTCGTGGGGTCCGTGGTTGCCCTCGCGGTGCACGCCTGGACCGCCCGGGCCCGGGTCGCGATCTCGTGGGTCGGGATCCTCCGGGTCGGGGCCATGGGCGCGGCGGCGGCGGTTGTCGGCGGCGTGATCGCCGCGTGGTGGCCGGACATCGTGGGGCTCGCGGTCTCGGGCCTTGCCTACGTGACACTCTTCGGGGCGCTGGCCTTCGCCCTCGAGCGGCCGCTCCTCCGGATGTTGTGGGCCGGGCTGCGGCCGGGCCGTGGCGCCGTCCCCGACGGTTCCTGATCAGGCCCGATGCGTCGGCTCCGGTCGGAGGGCGGATCCCGAGCCGCTCCATGACTTGGGCGGGCGAGGCCGGCTCCCGGCCCATGGCCCGGCCGATCCGGACGAGCCGCTCGACGAGGCGGGGTTGGTCGCCAGCTCGGTCCGGTGCGCGTCCCACCAGAGGTTGTCCTCCAGGCCGACGCGGACGTGGCCGCCCATCGCGATCGCCAGCCGGATCATCTCGAGTTGGTAGCGGCCGATCCCGGTGGCGGCTCACGTGGCCCCCGCGGGGAGGCGCTCGACGGCAAGAGCCAGGTTCAGGGGCGTGGCCTGCGGGGTCCCCAGGGGGCCCAGGGGGATGTTCGCGTAGACGGGGTTCGGCAGGAGGCCTATGGTCCGCACGTACGCGGCGTGGTCCAGCATCCCCAGGTCAAAGATCTCCTACTCCGCGACTATCGCGCGGTCCCGCATGCGCGCAGCCAAGGGTCGCGTCCCGGATCTGCTGGAAAAGCTCCGACGGCACAGGCTCCCTGGCACGGGTAGGTTAGGCGATCGCCTGGGCCGTCTGCGGGACCGCGCGGGCGGCGATGAGGCCGGCGATCGCGTGACGGTCCGGCAGCGTCAGCCCGAGGCCGCGACTGCCGGCGATGACGAGGTCCATGACGGCCCAGGCCATCGTCAGGCAGCTCGTCTCGCCCGGGAAGCGGCCGATCACCTTGGTCCGCCTCCGGACCTCCTCGAGAGACCGCTCCAGCAGGTTGGTCGACCGCAGACGCTTCTTCAGCCGGAGGGGATAGGCGAGGTGGACGGTGAGCGCCGGCAGATCGTCGGCCAGGCACGCCGCGGCCGAGGGGTACTCGGCGCCGAGCTCACCGACGAGGACCGGTCCGCAAGGCCGGGCACATGGCGGTCTTCGGGATCCTGGCGCTGCTGCTCTGGCGTGCCATGGCGGGCACGACAGCGTGGCGCCGGCCGTGGGCCTGGGCGCTGGCGCTCGCGGTCCTGTACGCGGCCAGCGATGAGCTCCACCAGGGGTTCGTGGCCGGGCGCCACCCAGCCGCGGTGGACGTCGGCATCGACGCGACCGGGGCGCTGATCGCGGTCATGGCTGTGGGGCTCATCCGGTCTCGACGATCCTTGAGGGCGGGGGAAGTAAGGGGCAGGTGATGGAGCGCGCGTACCCTGGCCAACGCGAGCGCTGCCTCTTGACTGAGGAAAGATCGCCTCCGTCGCGCCGACGATCTGGGACATGGAAGGGGCTGGCCTCGCAGAGTTCGAGGCTGGACGAAGGGACGACAGGTGCCAAACCACCTTGACTATTGGCCTCGGGGCCGCCGCCCTCCATGCCTCGGTCGGCCATGCCGGAGCGTCGGGGTACCCTGCAGGCCTAGCGCTCGCGCGTCTGGTAGGCCTCCCAAGCCGCAGATGCGTCCTCGGGACTGAGTGCCCGCACCTCG
>DATCGK010000117.1:0-3731 GCA_036508975.1 Candidatus Limnocylindrales bacterium | reverse complement strand
AAATCGCGGTGTCGGCAGTTCAAGTCTGCCTCTCGGCACCACCACCCCGGACGCGGTCATCGAGCGGAAGTGGCTCAGTTGGTAGAGCATCACCTTGCCAAGGTGAGGGTCGCGGGTTCGAGTCCCGTCTTCCGCTCCATTCATTCCCGAATACTGCGGCCCTTGATCCGCTGGCCCTTCGTCTAGCGGTAGGACAGCGGACTTTGGATCCGTGAACCGAGGTTCGAATCCTCGAGGGCCAGCCAGCATCGCCGGTTCCCCCACCGGTGCTCCAGGGGCGACGTACCCAAGTGGTTAAGGGGGAGGTCTGCAAAACCTCTATGCGTGGGTCCGAATCCCACCGTCGCCTCCACGTCTTCCAGCACGGAACGCCCGCCTCCCCGGCGGGCGTTACGATTCGAGCCTCAGCGCCGAGGTGGCGGAACCGGCAGACGCGGCCGACTTAAAATCGGCTGACCGCAAGGTCGTGGGAGTTCAAATCTCCCCCTCGGTACCACCCAAGGTGACAGCAACGGGCCGCGCCGAACATCCAGGGCGGTAGGGGTCCACTCGGCCCTTGCCCGCGTTCGCGTGTCCGCCACACCCTTGATGTCTGGCGTCGGTCATCCGCGTTTGGCTGTTCGCGGGATGGACGACACCGAGGGGTAGCCCACCGCGCGACCGGGAGAGACCGAGCAATGCCGTCAATCCCGCACCCGTTCCCCCTCAATGTGGGCCAGGCTTTGATGCTCCGCGTGGCCATCGGCGAGTTCCCCCGCGGGACCCCCGTGAAGATCGTCGCTGCGATCACCGCCGATGGCACCTACGCCGTGGAGCCCTACGTCGCCGACAGACGGTCGACCGAGCTCGTGGCGAGCGGCGCACGGCTCGCCGTTGGCAGGGAAGCACTCGCGGAGTCGCTGCCTGAGTTCCGCTCGGGACGACTCGTCGTGCTGTAGCCAGTCCCACCCGTGAGGGAGGTGACATGACACGCTCGTCCGGGATTACGGTCCTCGCGTTTGTCGCCCTCCTGGCCGGATCGTGCACCGGTCAGGCTTCAGCTGAGTCGTAGCTCGGCCGGCACGTGGCTCAGGACCGGTTCCGAGGCTCCCCCACGCCAGGGCCACCGCGCCGAGCCCCGAAGAGCCGACGTGACACCTTCCAGACGAGAAACGGCGCCGCCCGAAGCGCCATCAGCCCGCCGACGAACCAGAAGGGAAGACAGCCCGCTGCGCCGCCGCCCGTCGCCTGGATGCCGAGCCAGTCGATCGTCAGGCCGGTTGCGTCCGGCGGCTTGTCGCGATCCGGAGTGGGGAGTCTCGCACGGGTGCGCTTCTTGCGCATGGGGCCACGGTGTGTCTCGAGGGAAGGGAAGTCGCGTGCCGGTCAGCCCGTTCTCGCCCGGGCCGGGACGCCTGACCACGACCGTGGACGGCATTCGAAGTGCCGTCGCCGCGCAGCGGGCGCTCCACGCTCCTCGTCGGATGGGACGCGCACCCAGCGTCCGGGGGGCCGTTCGCCTCTCGCCAGCGCGACAGCTGACGCCATACCGTGGAGGCAGCGCGCGTCGGGAATTGGCGAACCACCCGGAGGGCAGGCTCCATGCGCAGCGTGACCGTCTTCCTGATCGGCGTCGGCTCCATGGTGGCGGCCTCCGGTGCCTTCGCCCTGGCGATGGTCGAGGAGAGCCCAATCAGTGCACCGCCGTGGCTGGTCCCGGCGGTCGTGATCCTCGCGGGGGCGCTCGCTGCGATCGTCGATCGACGGCCGCGGGGGCTCGCCATCGCCCTCGGTGGCGCGTGCGTCACGGTCGTCGGGTTCTCCCTTTGGCTGCGACTCACCCAGGGCCCGAACATTGAGTGGTTCGAGGTCACCCTCATCGGCCTCGGGCTCGCCTTCGTCGCGCTCAGCCTCGGGTTTGCGCCTGCCGCGCTGGTCGGCTGGCTCGTTCACCGAGCTCGACACAGCACGTAGGCGCGGCTCGCGACCGTGCGTTGATTCGCTGCCGGGCCGCTACCAGTGGCGTCTGCGCTCGACGAGGTACAGGACGCCGTAGAGGACCAGGGCCACCACCACACCGACGAGGACGATCGCAGGTTCGGCCGCTGGCTCGACCGCCAGGACGAGGCCAAGCGCGGCAGCCAGCGCGACCGCCGCGATGACCAGCGTGATCAGCGTCCTTCCGGGATGTACGCGCATCGCCACCTCCTGACGCGCAAGAGGATGCGTGGCCGCGCGAGCGGCAACCAGAGGCGTTCGTCACGAACGCTGGGCGGGCGGTGCCGCGCGCCGCGAGGCGCGGGATGTGCTCGGACGTCAGCCGGCTCGACCTCGCGTGGTAGACGGCCATGTCCTGCCGCTCCGCAGCGTGGGCCGAGCCGTACGTCGGGCCGTAGCGGAAGCGGAGGCACGTGGCGATTTGCCACGGAGGCCGTTCGATCACCTGGGGCGTGGGCGGCCATCTCCGCCACGGGCTGGACGACGCGACGTCCCGGCCCGCCCAGCCCGCGCCGGGAGTGCGCTAGGGGAGTGCGGCGACGATCCCGTCCACGAGCGACGTGTCGCCGAGGGCCAGGATGTAGAACACGACGTCACCCTTGACGTAGAGCGTGAAGCCGAATCCTGCCGCGCCGGCCTGCTGCACCTGCTTGCCGCCGACCGTGGCCGTCTGCAGACCGCTGTCGCCGGATCCCGCCAGCACCGTGGCGAGCTTCGTCCCGTCCACACCCTTGACCTGGAATGCCATCACGAAGGAGCCTGCCTTCGACGGATCGGTCGGGGTCGCCATGGCGAGGGAGACGTCGGCCAGGGTCTTCCCGTTGGCCTGCAGGAACGTGCCAAGCTCACCGGAGTCGACCGGGATCGTGGCCGGCAGCGCGCCGCCGCCGAAGCTGGTCCTGGCGAAAGCAACGCCGCCGACGTTCGCGGGCAGCATCGCCTCGAGCTCGGTCGCTGTTCCGGGGGGAAGCGAGACATTGGGGATCGTGCCGTTGTCCGTCGACGCGGGCTCCTGCGAGGCCGGCGCCTCCGACGCTGCTGCGGATGCCGCGGCCGCTGATGCCGGGGCGGAGGCCGCGGGCGTCGGCGTGGCGGCGCTCCCGCCGCACGCGGCGGCGGCGAGGGCGACGGCCAGCGAGAAGGCAAGCGCCCGGCGGTCGAATTGCATGATTTCCTCCCATATCCAGCGTGCATCTCAGGCTGGGGCGCACGTTCCCCATCATGGCATCCTGCGGTGGACCTGCGTCGGGTCGCGGGCACCGCGAGGATGTTCGTGACCGATCGGGCAACGTCAGCCGCCCGATCGGCCGGGCCCCGCGGTGCGAAACTCGGGAGCGAGCGGACGCGGATGTCGGGCGCCCGGATCGCGCTGGCCAGGGGAGAGCACGACGATGCCGCCAGTGGTCGTGAACGCAGCAATGCTGTCCTGCACGATGGGCCTGGGCCCGCCGATGCCGCTGACCGCCATTCCCAAGGGATCGCCCGTGACGGCCGGCGGTCAGCAGGTCGCGACCATCGCCGATGCGATCCCGATGGCGAACATCCCGACATTCGGGATGTGCAACTCACCGGCGAACCCGGCGGTCATCGCCGCCACCGCCGCGGCACTCGGCGTGCACACGCCGATGCCCTGCCTGCCGGTGCCCATCGGCGTCTGGGCGCCCGGATCCACCGCGGTGGTGCTCGGCGGCGTCCCGGTGCTGACCGCCCCGTCCACGTGCCAGTGCTCGTGGGCGGGGACGATCTCGATCGGG
>DATCGK010000116.1:0-10429 GCA_036508975.1 Candidatus Limnocylindrales bacterium | reverse complement strand
AGGATCAGCAGCAGGATCCCGGGCACCAGGCACGTGCCCCACTGCTCGAGCGTCAGCGAGACCCCTTCTTGCCGGCCCTCTTGCCGGCCTTCTTCACCACCTTCTTCACCACCTTCTCTGCAGCGTTCTGGGCAGGCTCGAGCTCGATTGGGTCGAGTGCGGCGCCTGGCGGGGCCTGGCCCTCGAGCTCCACCTTGGCCGCCCGCAGGGCCGCCTTCGCCTCGGGGGTGACCTTGGGGAACCGGGGGTCGATATCCATCAGGGTGTGGACCAGCACGGCGGCGGCGGCGACCCGGGCGAACGGCTTGTCGTCGGCCGGGATGACGTACCAGGGTGCCCACGGGGTGCTCGTGTTGCTGAGCACCTCGCTGAACGCCTTCTGGTAGTCGTCCCAGTACAGTCGCTCCTTGGCGTCGGTGGCGCTGAACTTCCAGTTCTTCTCGGGCTCGTCGATCCGGGACAGGAACCGCCGGCGCTGCTCTTCCTTGCTCACGTTGAGGAAGATCTTCGCGAACCGGAAGCCCTGGTCGGTGAGGTAGTGCTCCCAGTCGTTGATCTCCCGGAAGCGCCGCTTCCAGATGTCGCCGCGTCGCAGGCTCGGCGGCAGCTTCTGGCCGGCGAGGATCTGCGGGTGGACCCGGACGACGAGGACCTCCTCGTAGTAGGAGCGGTTGAAGATCCCGATGTTGCCGCGCTCCGGCAGCCGCCTCGCGTAGCGCCACAGGTAATCGTGGTCGAGGTCCTCGGATGAGGGGATCTTGAAGCTGCTGACCTGGACGCCCTGGGGGTTGACCCCGCTCATGACGTGACTGATCGTGCCGTCCTTGCCCGCCGCGTCCATCGCCTGGAGGACCATGACGACGCCGTAGGTGTCCTGGGCGGCCAGCCTGGTCTGGTAGTCCGCGAGGAGCCCGACGCCATCCTCCAGGATCTCCCTGGCCTCGGCCTTCGATTGCTCCCTCGTGGCCGCCGGGTCGAAGTCGCGCGGCAGCCGGACCCGCTTCCCGGGTTCGACGCGGAACGACTCGATGAACTCCGCGATCCGCTTGGGCGTGAGCTCGACCATCGGTGATGTCCTTTCGGGGTTGGACGAATCGCGGCATCTGCGATCGCGGCAACGACCGCAACTCTAGTCGACCGCAACGCGTGCATGCGCCCCTCATCCGACAACGATGCAGCGACCACGGATGCAGGGAACGGGCCCCGTCGCATCGCCACCTGCGAACCCGGGTCGTGCTCCTCGCCGGCACGAAGCCCGGTCGTAGGTGGCAGGCGCGATGGGCCAGCAACGGTGGGGAGGGTGCACGGGACGAACGATAGGACGAAGATCGACAGCGCGAGCGGGATGCCACGCTGATGGCGCGTCCACCGTACCCCGAGCCGGTCGCGCGAACCGCCGTCAGCGCCACGCCGGTACGCCGCCCCGGCGTGGGCGCGTCATCTTGGGTCAGTCGCGGAGCCACCCTGCGGCGGCCTCTGCGTCCGGCAGCCCGGCCAGCAACCGCAGGAGCGGCACGGCGTTCGCCAGCGTGTCGGCGATGGTCGCCGGCAGGTTCGGTCCCATGACATCCGCGTCCGACAGCGGTCGTCCGAAGGTCACGTCCTTGAGCTTGAGCAGCTCGATCTCCGGGTGATCGGGCGCGAACCCGGCCGGCGCCCGCTTCAGTCGGTCGCCGTCCACGGCCCCGAACGTCGCCACGAACGCCGGCTCGTCCACCGCGGCATGGATGTGCCCGGGGCCCTCGGCGACCGCCGCGCGCCAGGCGGCTAGACGGGCCGGCGCTGGGTGCCACATCCCGCCCCCGACGAAGATCCCGCCCGGCTCCAGGTGGAAGTAGCCGCCCACGCCGCCGCCCTCGCCGATCCAGGGGAAGCTCGCGCCCACGTTCGTCTTGTACGGCGACTTGTCCTTGGCGAAGCGGACGTCCCGGTAGATCCGGAACGGGGACCTGGCGGGGTCCCCGGCGAGCGGCAGGTCCCGCTCCCGGAACGCCTTGTCCACCGCGGTGCAGAGCTGCTCGAGGGGCACTTTGAGCAGGGCCTCGTACTCGGCCTTGCGCGGCCCGAACCAGGAGCGGTCGTTGTTGAGGGCGAGCTCGACGAGGAAGTCGAGCGCCTCGGGGCGAAAGCCCCCGAATGTTGTGCTCATGGTGGTCGGCCCTCCCGGGTGATCGTCTGGCCGGTGCGCCCGCCGGCCGCATCGCCGGGGCATCGCTCGCACGTATCCTGCGCCCCGCAACAGGTTCCAGCCAGCCACGCCCGCGTTCCGGCGGCGGTTCCGGGGCCCATGGCCGACAATGTGGCACGTCACACCGGACGTGCTCCTTGACGGCCGCGTCGATGAACGACTTGGAGGCACGCAGTCATGACCGACGAGCCCACCGAGGGCGCCACCGAGACGCCGCTCACGAGCGAAGAGCGGCTTCGCGCGCTGACGGGCGACCGCAAGCGCAAGACCAAGGGCAAGCCGAAGACGGCCGCAGGTGATGCCCAGCACCAACCGGGCGACATCGTGGATGCCGTGCGCGAGCGCTCGAAGGACGCGGGCAGGGACACGCCCCTCTGACCCCTGCCTCGTCTGCAGCTGAAACGCAGGAAGCCGGCCCCCAGGGCCGGCTTCCGAGCTTCAGGTTCCCCCCTGGGTACCCGCGTCAGGCCGTCCGCAGGGCAGCGGCAGACGGGCCGCGGAGCGCGCCGAACGCGAAGAGCACGATGAGCGCGATTGCGATGATCGGCGCGATGAGGGTCCAGACGAGGAAGAGGGCCCCGATCAGCGCCCCCACGGTGACAAGGGCGACGGCCAGCCGTGTGGACACCGGGTACATCAACAGCACCGGCATCGCGCTGATCGTCCGACTCCTGGCCGACGCCCGCCGAGACCACCGCGACGTCCGGGCCGCCGGCCTCAGCCCGCACTACGTGGAGATCTTCCGGATCACCCGGCTGTCCGACTACGTGCGGATCCTCGATGGCCCGGCGGGCGCGGGTGCCGCCGCCCCGGGTGCGGCCGGGACCGCGAGCGCGGCCGGGACGGCCGGATGACGACGGGAACGATGACGGTCGAGGTCCGACCGCTCACGGCCGCGGTCTCCGGGATCGCGATCGGCGGCGACGTCACCTCCGCGGGCGAAAGCGCGCTCATGGACGCGTACGCGCTCGCGAGCGCGGACGGGGCGAGCGTCATCGTCCTCGACTTCGGCCACCTCGAGTACATGAACAGCGGCGGTATCGGTCTGCTCGTAACCCTGCTCGTCCGGGTCCAGCGCGAGGGCCGGCGTCTGATGGCCGTGGGCCTGAGCGAGCACTACCGCCAGATCCTGGCCTTGACCCGCCTCGACGAGTCGATCGCCATCCACGCGACCGAGGCCGAGGCCCTGGCGGCCGCCGGCGACTGATCCCCCGCGCCGCGGCCCCTATGCTGCCTCGCCATGCAATCGAGCCCGACCCGTCGCGACCCGTGGCCCTGGGTGGGCCACGCGTCCGCGCTCGCATTCCTCGTCCTCGGCGCGCTGGTGGTCCGCCGCGGTGGCTTCGCGTTCGACCAGCAGCTCGCGGACGCCCTGCAGGCGCTGCCCATCCCGGTGGGGTTCTGGGAGGCATGCACGTTCCTCGGCGGCTCGGTCCTCGTCCCGATCGGGGTCGCATTCGTCCTTGCCGCCGGGGTCTCCCGCCGCATCCGTCCGGCGCTGATCGTCGCCGTGCTCATCGCCGCGGCGCTGTTCACGGAGCTCGTGAAGGACTACGTGGCCCGGCTGCGGCCGACGATGGACCCGCTCGTGACGGCGCAGGGCTACAGCTTCCCGTCGGGCCACGCCCTGAACAGCACGGTGACGTACGGGCTCCTCGCGCTCGTCACCTGGCGGACCCGGCTGCGGCTCGCCGTTCGCCGGGCCGCGGTCGTCGGGGGCGTCGTGATCCCCATCTTCGTCGGGCTGTCGAGGATCGCGCTCGGCGTCCACTGGCCGACCGATGTCCTGGCGGGCTGGCTGGCGGGCGAACGCGGATACCCCCGTCCGCGCCGACCCGGGACTGTTACGGGCCCGGGTGGTGGTTCGGCTTCGGGATGCCTGCGGCGAGACGGTAGGCCTTGACCGCGCTGTTGATGGTCGGGTGGAAGGCGTCGCGATGGGTCAGCCAGTCCATGCCGTAATGGCGGATCTCCTGGCGCACCGCGTCCTTCATCTCGGCAAACACCAGGTTGATGCCCTTCGCCTCCAGCTCCCCGTCCAGCCCCTCGAGCATGTCCGCCGCGGTCGTGTCGACCGTGGTGATGGGCTCGGCGGCGACGATGATCCAGCGGGGCGCCGGATCCGCGTGTGCCAGGTGCCTGATCTCGTCCCTGAAGATGTTGGCGTTGGCGAAGATGAGCGGCCCATCGAAGCGATAGATGACCAGCCCCGGGATCTGCTCCGCATCCGGGTACATCCGGATGTCGTGATACCCGGGTACCTTGGGGACGTCGCCGAGGACCGTCCGGTACGGGTCCCATGCCTGGCGGAAGACCCACAGGATCGACAGGCCGACCGCGATGCCGATGCCCGGCAGCACCCCGAACAGCGCCACGCCGAGGAACGCGGCCATCGACAGCGCGAATTCGCTCTTGCGCTGGCGCCACAGCCTGCGGGTCGCCGGGACGTCCGCCAGCGACATCGAGGCGACGATGACCACGGCGGCCAGGGTCGGGTTCGGGAGGTACTGCATCAGGCCGGGCAGGAACACCAGCATCACGAGGATCACGGCGGCGCCGACGAGGCCCGTCAGCTGGGTCTTCGCTCCGGCTCGCTCCGCGACCGCCGTCCGCGAGGCGCTGGTGCTGACCGGGAAGCCCGTGAACAGCCCGGCCGCCACGTTGGCCGTGCCGATTCCCACCATCTCCTGGTTCGCGTGGACCTCCTGCCCCGCGCGGCCGGCGAAGGCCGACGAGGTGGAGATCGTGTCCGCCAGCGAGACGACGGCGATTCCGATCGCGCCCGCCAGCAGCAGCGGCAGGTCGGCGAGTTCCACGCGCGGGATCGCGAATGGCGGCAGACCGCTGGGCAGCATCCCGACGAGCGTGACGCCCCGACCCTCGAGATCCAGGGCCACCGCGAGCACCATGGCGGCGACGACCGCCACGAGGACGCTCGGCACCTTCGGCAGGAAGTGGCCGAGGACGACCATCACCGCGATGCTGACGAGCCCGATGAAGACCGCCGCGGGCACGGCCTCGCTGTTGATGACACCCTGGACGAAGGCTTGCGCCTCACCGATCAGCCCGCTCGCGTCGGTCGAGAATCCGAACAGCTTCGGCAGCTGGCCGATGAAGATCGTCAGGGCGAGGCCGTTCATGTACCCGATCTGGGTCGGCTTGGACAGCAGGTCCGCGATGAATCCGAGGCCGGCGCGCGCGCCGATGAGCATGAACACGCCGACCATCAGCGCCAGCACGGACGCGTAGGCGACGGCGAGTTTGGGGTCCCCGTTCGCGGCCGCGAGCGGCAGGACCGTCGCGGCGATCATCGACCCGAGCGCCGAGTCCGGTCCCAGGACCAAGATCCGGGACGGCCCGAACACCGCATATGCGGCCAGGCATAGGACCGAGGTGTAGAGACCGGTAATCGCCGGCAGTCCGGCCAGCTCCGCGTAGGCCATGCCCTGGGGGACCAGGAGGCTGGCCAGCACGAGGCCCGCGACGATGTCCTTCGACAGCCAGGCGGGCTGGTAGGTCCGGATGGCCGTCAGGCCCGGGATCGTCATCGCACGAGAATACCCACGCCCGCGGCCCGAGGTATCGCCCGATTCCCCCTACCGGGCGGGCGGATCCGCCCTGGGCGCGGCCGCCACCTCCGCCTCGGGCGCCACCTCCGCCTCGGGCCCGGACGGGGCCGCGGGCTCCATCTCCGGCGGCCACCGACGCTGGAAGTCCGTCACCGCCGAGCCGATCGAGAGGTAGACGCGATCCTCGCCCAGCTCGGTCATCACGCCCGTCTTGCGCAGGCGGGCACGGACCGGGCCCTTGACCTGGGCCAGCAGGACCTCGATCGAGCGGGCATGGAGATCCTGGAGCATGCACGAGGAGCAACGAGCATGGCCGAGGTATAGCGAGTCTCCACGACCGTTCCGCTGAACTGGAACGAGGTCTGGTTCACCAACTGCCCCATGGTGTCCGCCAACAACGTGGACCAGGAGCTGGGGTGGTGCCGCGAGGAGAGCCTCGCCGAAATGCGGCAGACCCTCAGGGATGCGTCCACGGCCCTAGCGGGGTCCTCGGCCCTGTCGCCCGCGGAGCTCCGGCTGCTCCCGATCCTGTCGACGCCCCTGACGCTCATGGAGATCGGCGAGCGCATGTTCCTCTCGCGCCACACGGTCAAGACGCAGGCCATCTCGATCTACGGCAAGCTCGGGGCATCGAGCCGCAGCGACGCGGTCCAGCGGGCGATCGAGCTCGGCCTGCTGGAGCACTTCCCCGGCCTGGCGCCGGTGCGCCGACCCGCGACGGACTGAACCGCAGCGGACTGAAAGCGGCGCTCGCCTCACCAGGCCCCCGGCGAGGTCAGG
The DNA here is from genome assembly GCA_036508975.1 of Candidatus Limnocylindrales bacterium. Lineage (GTDB taxonomy): Bacteria > Chloroflexota > Limnocylindria > Limnocylindrales > CSP1-4 > CAIXZV01. The sequence continues at coordinate 3,892 of DATCGK010000116.1, read as the reverse complement.
CCACCGTGGACTCCCCGGGCGGGTCGAGCAGCAGGTTGATGACCTCGGCCGTCCAGCCCGTCTGGTGCATCGCCCCGAGCCCGGCACCGGTGTCGCCGTGGAAGTACTCGGGGAACCAGAGCAGTCCCTGCCAGGCCGGGTCGGTCTGCAGGAGCTCGATGTCGCCGAATACCGGCCGGCGGCCGTCGGGGCCGGGGAGCCAGGTCGAGATGATCCGGTCGCCCAGGTCCTGGGCGATCTCGGCGAGCGTCCGCTGTTCGCCCGATCCGGTGGGGTACTCGACCGTGTACTCGTCTCCAAGGAAGCGGTGGTAGCGCACGAGGGCCGGGATGATCAGGACGTTGAGCGGCATCCAGACCGGGCCCCGCCAGTTGGAGTTGCCCCCGTACATGCCCGTGCGGCCCTCGCCGGGCTCGTATTGGATCGTTGCCCCCGGGAGGCCGGGCACCTCGTACGGCGACGCGTGGCGCTTCGAGAGCGAGCGGAGCCCGTGCGGCGAGAGGAACGCGTCCTCGTCGAACAGGGACGCCAGCGTGCGCTTCAGCTCCTCGGGTCCGACCACGGACAGCATGACCCGGTCCCGGGCCGCGTTGTAGCGGACGTGCCGCGACTCCGCCCCGGCGAGGCCCATCTCGGCCAGGCGGTCGAAGCGGTGCCTGAGCCGGCGGGCGGTGGTCGCGTCGGCGACGCGGAGGACCGCGGCCGGCAGCAGCGGGATAGCGCCCACGAGGGTCTGCACCCGGATCTGGGTGGCGCCCTGCGGAGTCTCGAGCCGGTCGTAGTACCAGCCGTCCTCCCGGTCGTGGAGGCCGGTGTCCTCGATGGCCTCGACGATCATGAGGTACTGCTCGATGAACTTGACGACCATGTCCTCGTAGACCTGGTTCCCCTCGGCAAGCCGGCGGGCGATGGTCAGCATGCTGAGCGCGTAGAGCGCCATCCAGGCCGTGCCATCCGCCTGGGCGAGCCGCACGCCCGGGGGCAGCGAGGACCGGTCGATGGGGCTGATGTTGTCGAGACCCAGGAACCCGCCACCGAAGATGTTGTTCCCGTCGGGATCCTCGCGATTGAGCCACCACGTGAAGTTGAGCAGCAGCTTCTGGAAGACCCGCTCGAGGAAGGCCGTGTCCCAGCCCCCGTCGATCTGGAAGACGCGTGCGGCGGCAACGGCGTGGACCGGCGGGTTGACGTCGTCAAAGTTCCACTCGTAGGCGGGCAGCGCTCCGTTGGGGTGCAGGAACCACTCCCGCAGCAGGACGATGAGCTGGTACTTGGCGAACGCGGGATCGAGGTGAACCCAGGCCACCGCGTGGAAGGCCAGGTCCCAGGCCGCGAACCAGGGGTACTCCCAGGGATCGGGCATGGCCAGGATGTCGAAGGCATCGAGGTGGCGCCAGCCTGCGTTGCGCCCGGTGACATGGCCGGGCGGAGGCGTCGGCTCCGCCGAGTCGCCGTCCAGCCAGCGACCGACCCGGTATGGGTAGAACTGCTTGCTCCAGACCAGGCCCGCGGAGGCCTGCCGCAGGATCCGCATCCGCTCCTCGTCGAGCCGGCCGCCGGCGAGCGCGCCGTAGAACTCGTCGGCATCCCGTTCGCGCCGCTCGACCGTCTCGGCGAAGGACGCGCCCGCCCATACGGACGGTCCGGCGGACGCGGGCGTGGCTGCCGCCGCGGTCCCGGCCCGTTCCGGCCGATGGAGGCGGAGCCGAAGCTGCGTCCGACCGCCGCCGGGGACGGTGCAGCGGTACCACCATGCGGCCTTGGTCCCGGTCTTCGCCGGGTTGACCGTCGGGGCGCCGCCGATCACGTGGTCGTTGATGCCGTCCTTGGGATAGGCCGTGATCGGCTCGCTGCCGTACAGGCGCGCCGTGTTGGTCTCGTTGTCACAGAACAGGGCGGTGGGTGCGGCGCCGTCCTCGGTGGGCGCCGCATCCAGCCGGTACCCGTCGAGTTGCGGATGGTGGACGGTCACGGAAGCGCCGTCCAGGCGCAGGACGGGGACATCGGCCGAACCCGACCAGCGCCAGGTGTTGTGGAACCAGAGCGTGGGCAGCACGTGGAGCGTGGCCTCGTCGGGCCCGTGGTTCTGGATGTCGACCTGGCACAGGATCTCGGTCGGCGATGCCTTCGCGTACGTGACCTCGACGATCCAGAAGCGGCCGTCGTCGAACACGCCGGTGTCGATCAGCTCGTACTCGGGCTGCAGCTTGCTTCGCCGGCCGTTCTCGGCGACGAGATCCGCGTAAGGGAACGGAGCCTGGGGGTAGTGGTATCGCCAGCGCAGGAGCGCGTGGCTGGGGAGTCCTTCCAGGTACCACCAGCACTCCTTGACGTCTTCGCCGTGGTTGCCCTCCGGGCCCGTCAACCCGAACATCCGCTCCTTGACGATGGGGTCGACCCCGTTCCACAGGCCCAGGGCCAGGCACAGTTCGTGGCGTACGTCCGAGATGCCGGCCATCCCGTCCTCGTTCCAGCGGTACGCCCGGGAGCGAGCATGGTCGTGCGGGAAGGAGGCCCACGCGTTGCCGTCCGCGCTGTAGTCCTCGCGGACCGTGCCCCAGGCTCGCTCGGCGAGGTAGGGTCCCCACTCGTACCAGGGGTTGGCGTGGAACAGGCCATCCTCGGCGCGGCCGGTGGCCTCGGCGAGACGGCGGTGCTCGACGGTGTCGGGCGTGCCCGCTCCCGTGTCGGCCCTGCCTGCTCCGGTGTCGGCCCTGCCGGCGGCACCGGTGGCGTTGGTGGTCGGGTTCACGGTTCCTCCCGGCGGTCGGGCTCGCCGGTCGCGGGCCGGATCGAGAACAGGTGGGATGCCCACGGATCGAGCTGGACGTAGAGGCCGTCGAGGAGCTCGTCACCCGAGCGGTCGCAGGCGGTGTCGTGGACGGGGTCCTCGAGGCGAAGACTATCGCCCCGCAACTCTCCCCAGGACGGCGGGACGGCCACTCGCGCCGATGCCGTGTCGGCGCCGAGGTTGACGACGATCAGCCACCTGTGGACATCTGCGGGCGCCATGACCGCCGGCGCCGTGTCGTCGGAGGACAAGCCCTCCCAGCCCCAGGCCACGATCTGGCTCCACCGGTCGTTGCCCGGCCACCCCCACCGCTCGCACAGCTGCCACCGCCCGGCGTGCAGGGCGGGGTCCCGGACCACGCGGAGGAACGCCCGGTACCAGCGCTCGAGATCCTGATCCGGCGGCTCCTCGGGGCCCCGGCCCAGGAACACGGGCACGAAGACCCGTCGGCCCTCGAGCTGTCCGTCGTGGACCAGGCGGGCGCCCGGCTGGGTCAGCGCCACCACGGCCGCGGCCCGCGCCCGCCCACCGGGGAACGTGGAGGCCGCCCGCGGCTCGTCGTGGTTCTCGATGAAGCGCACGAGGCCCTGCTGGAAGGCGAGGTCGGCGCAGAGGTGGAGCCGGACGGACTCGGCATCGCCGTTGGCCAGCCGGTCGTACAGCCGCTTGTCGTAGCAGTGGTCGAAGCCGAGTTGTTGGAGGCACCACTCGAGGTTCCAGTAGGCCTCGGCGATGAGGATCGCGCCCGGGTGCGCCGCCCGGACCGCACCGATGACGTCGCTCCAGTACTCGGTCGCCGGTGCCGGGCCCACGCGGTCGCCCCAGGTCCGGGCGAACACGTCGTTGAGCAGGAGCATCGCCATGTCGCAGCGGACGCCGTCGCACTGGTCGAGGATCCCGGACAGCGTCTCGATCGCCGCCCGGCGGAGTGCCGGGGAGAACGCGTCGAGCTGCACCACGTCGGACCAGGCGGGGAAGTGCGGGTCCCGCCCGCAGGCCAGCACCCGGTCGCCCAAGCGCACGAAGGAGCGCGGATCGCGGGCCAGGTCGTCGTCGGACCCGGCCACGAAGACGTCTGGATGCTCCGCGATCCACGGGTGG
>DATCGK010000115.1:0-7286 GCA_036508975.1 Candidatus Limnocylindrales bacterium | reverse complement strand
GCCTTGGCGACCACGGCGATGTCCTTGTTGTCCACGGAGATCTGCTTGCCGAGGTCGGTGAGGGTGGCCGTGTCCATCGCCGCCGAGACGGCGTTGAGGATCTTCTCGAACCCGGCCTTGTCGGCCAGCTTGCCGAGCAGGTCGTTCCGGACGAGCGGCGCGAGGTTGTCGGCGGGCTGGGTCTGCTTGTCGTCCGCGAGGATGACCCACCCGTTGACCGCGATGTCGGGCTGGGTGGAGCAGAGCTCCGCGACGTCGATGGTCTTGCCCTTGAGGGCCTGGGCCATCGGCGTGTCGCAGGCAGCCAGCTTGGTGGCGTTGCTCACGTCGATGCCGTAGGCGCTCTTCAGGGCGGCGCCGCAGATGGGGTTGGTGGAGCAGTCGGTGGCCACGCCGAACTTGAGCTGCGCCTGGACGGCCGCGAGGTCGCTCAGCTTCGCCAGCTTGAACTGGTCCGCCGTGTCCTTGCGGACCACGAACGCGTTCTGGTCGGCCGCCGGCGAGAAGTCCAGGACCGTGATCCCGCCACCCTTGCCGGTCAGGATGGCCTGGAGCGCCTTCTGGTTCGCCGCCGGGTCGCCGGTCTGCGCGCCCTTCTGGTAGAACGCCAGCCCGCTGCCGACGTATTCCGGCTTGAGGTCGAACTGGCCGCTCTCGAGCGCCGGGGCGGACACCGTGCGGGCGCCGATGCCGATCGCCGTACGATCGACCTTGTAGCCGGCGGCCTCCAGGGCCTGGGCGTAGGTCTCCGCCATCAGCTTGGCCTCGTAGAAGCCGTCGCTGCCGACCTTGATCGTGGGGTCGCTGGCGCTCGCACCGCCGGCGGAGGGTGCGGCCGAGGGAACGCTGGTGCCGCCCCCACCCGTCGAGCAGGCGCCCAAGAGCACCAGCATCGACGCCCCGAGGGCAAGCTTGCGGGTAATCCGCATGGGTTTCCTCCCGATACGTCTTCTCCCCGGACAGGGCGTCCGAGGTCGCGCAACTGTACCGCGGCGCTCGGAAACGGCCGGTTGTGGCCGGGATGGGCTCAGGGTGCGGCGATGGGCCGAGCGAGCGTGGCGCGGGACCGTGGGCGGCGCCCGGACCCCGTCGTCGCACCGGCCGCCAGGCGCTGGAGCCCCGCCAGGAGTCCCTCCGCCGTCATGGCGAGCGTCGCGACGAGGACCACGCCGCCGAACAGCATCCCGTCGTCGTTCTGGGCGAGTCCGTCGACGACGTAGCGCCCCAGGCCGCCGAGCGCGAAGATCGCGCCGAGGGTGGTCGTGGCGATCACCTGCACCGCCGCCGACCGGATCCCACCGAGCACCACCGGCAGCGCGAGCGGGACCTCGATGCGGCGCAGGATCTGCGGCTCGGTGAGCCCCATCCCACGGGCCGCCCCGACCACTTCCGCGTCCACGCCCCGGATGCCCGCGAACGCGTTGACCAGGATCGGCGGGACCGCCAGGGCGACCATCGCGAGCACGGACGGGTAGAGGCTGAACCCCCTGGCCGGGTCGAAGGCCTGGGTGATCGGCAGGACGAGCCCGATGAGCGCGATCGACGGCACCGCCCGCCCGACGTTGGCGATGCCCACGGCGATCCCGGAGCCACGGCGTGTGTGCCCCACGTAGAGGCCGGCGGGCAGGGCGATCGCGAGCGCGATGAGGAGCGAGACGAGCGAGACGCCGAGGTGCTCGGCCAGGCGCACGGGGATCCCGTTGGGACCCGTCCAGTTGGCCGGATCGGTCAGCCAGGCGGCCGTCGCGTCGATCACGGTCATCCCGGAACCACCTCGGCCTGCGCGCGCCGTTCCCAGGGCGTCAGCCACGCCTGCACGCGGACGAACAGCCGATCGGCGGCGAGCGCCAGCAGGATGGTCGGGATGGCGCCGGCGTAGATCTCGGTGGCGAAGCCCCGGCGGGCGCCCTCGAAGATGAAGAAGCCGAGGCCACCGAACGCGTCGCCCAGCAGCGCGCTGATCGTGACCAGCCCGATCGTGGACACTGCCGCCACCCGGACGCCGGCCGCGATCAGCGGCACCGCGAGGGGCAGCTCCACCCGCACCAGGCGCGCGGTGCCCGAGTAGCTCATCGCGTCGGCGGCGTCGCGGACGTCGGGCGGGACGGCGTCGAACCCGGCGACCACGTTGCGGAACAGGATCACGAGCGTGTACAGCACGAGCGGGACCTCCGCCGTCAGCACCGACAGGCCCACGACCACGACCAGCGCCGCGAACAGCGCGATGCTGGGGATCGTGTACACGAGGTCGGCGACGAAGGTGAACGGCAGGACCAGCCGCCGGTGGCGGGCCGCCAGGACCCCGAGGGCGAGGGAGATGGCGAGGCCCACGGCCACGGCGATGGCAGCCAGGTAGAGGTGCTGCCCGGTGCGGTAGAGCAGCGCCGGCACGTGGTCCGCCAGCCAGCCCCAGTCGATCACGGCGTCAGGCGCGAACGGCGGCGGCGGCCGAACGGTCCATGGCCCCGACCGTCACCGCGAGCTCGCCGCCGGCATTCGCCCGGAACCAGTCCGCGACCATGCCAGCGGTCACGATGCCACGGGTACGGCGGTCGCGGTCGACGAGCACCCCCGCCTGGACGTCCGCGTCGAGGAGCATCGAGAGGGCGTCCTTGAGGGTCGTCCGGCGGTCGAACAGCGGCGACATCGGGATGGCGGATGCCGCCGTCAGCGCGCCCTCGGCCGGGAGCGTGCGCTGGTCCAGCCAGCCGATCGGCCGGTCCAGGTCGTCGACGAGCAGCAGGTATGGGAACGGGTCGGCCAGGATCCGCTCGCGCGCCGGGCCGGCCGGATCGCCCGGACGGGCCGTGATCGCCGGCCGCAGCGGCAGCTCCGCCACCCGGGCCAGGGAAAGGCGCTTGAGCCCGCGGTCGGTCCCCACGAACTGGGCGACGAACGGCGACGCGGGGCGGGCGAGGATCTCTGCCGGCGGCCCGTACTGGAGGAGGTGGCCGCCGGTCGCCATGACGGCGACGAGGTCGCCCATCTTGATCGCCTCGTCGATGTCGTGGGTCACGAACAGGATCGTCTTGGCCAGCGTCTCCTGGAGCCGCAGCAGCTCGTTCTGGAGCCGCTCGCGGACGATCGGGTCCACCGCTCCGAACGGCTCGTCCATGAGCAGGATCGGCGGGTCCGCGGCCAGGGCGCGCGCGACGCCCACCCGCTGCCGCTCCCCGCCCGAGAGCTCCGCCGGGTATCGGTCGCGGTAGGCGGCCGGGTCCAGGCCCACCAGGGTCAGCAGCTCCTCTGCCCGCTCCCGGCGCCGCCCGGCCGGCCAGCCGAGGAGGCGCGGCACCGTCGCCACGTTCTCGCCGATCGTCTGATGCGGGAACAGGCCCACCTGCTGGATCACGTAGCCGATGCCGCGACGCAGCTCGACGAGATCCCGGCTGGCCACGTCGACCCCATCGATCAGCACCCGTCCGCGTGTCGGGTCGATGAGGCGGTTGACCACGCGCAGGGACGTGGTCTTGCCGCAGCCCGAGGGCCCCACCAGGACGCAGATCCGGCCGGCGGGCACCGCCAGCGACAGGTCCTCGACCGCGCCGGGCGTCCCCTCCGCCTCGGGGGCGCGATCGTAGCGCTTCGTGACGTGGTCGAACTCGACGGTGGCGGCCCGGCTGTCCGGCATGGGCGACACGGCTCCGTGGGGTGGTGTGTGCGGACCATACCCCATCCGGCCGGGATGACCGTTCCGCACCCGGCAGGGAAGTGCCCGGAGTGGTTCCCCTCCGGCCGTCGTTGCCCTAGTGCAGGAAGCGGCCCGGAGGCATTACGGCCGTGGCGCCGAACTCCTGCTCGGCCAGGAGCAGCTCGAGCGCCCGGCCCACCGGGTCGCCGTGGGAGGCCGCGGTCCCGATCTCGGCCATCCAGTCCTCGGTGTGCAGCAGGTCGACCGCCACCCCAAGGGTGCGGAGCGGCAGCTGTTCTGGCCTGGCCGTCGCGGCGCGCAGCAGCGCACGACCGGCGTCCTTCGGCGCCAGGTACGGGAAGGACGGACCCGTGATCTCGATGATGGCCCTGCCCGAGAGCTCGATCAGGACCGCGAGCTCGTCGCCGCAGGTCCGGAGCGCCGGGAGCGAAGGACTCGAGCCTGAAGTGGTTCTGAGGGCGTTCCTCGCCGGGATCGACCCGTTCGCTGGGAGGATGCTGGATCGATCAAGCCCGCTCGCTCACCCGGCCGCGCAGCGCGCGCTGAAGGCAGCCATCGCAGCGATCGCCGGCCAGGAGGAGAAGAGGAATGGCCGCCGACAGGGGATGTCCGGACAACGGTGGAGCGACGACGACCATGAGGCGCTCATCGCAGGGTTCGAACAGGGAGTGCCCTTGACGGAATTGGCTGCGCGGTTCGACCGCGCGGAGCTGGCGATCGCGAGTCGCCTGGTGAAGTACGGGCGACTCGACTCAGATGCCGTCCAAGGGCGGATCCCCAATGCAGCGCCCAGGCCAATCGCCTGACGTCTCGGTAGCCCAACTACGCCGTTGTGTCCGGGTCGACCGCCTCCGCTGCTCGCTCATGCCGACCCTACCCGCGGAGCCCGTCTTCGATCATCGGCGCCGCCAGTGGCCACAGGTCCACCATCGCATCCGCGATGGGCGCCAGCCAGGCATCAGGGTCCTGCCACCACGTCGGCGATTTGGGGACGAACCGGACGATCGGCCAGTAGCTGTCGCCCGGCTTGTAGCCGGCGGCTCGGACCGCGCTCGACGCCTTGCCGGCGGCAGCAATCGCCTGGCGAGCGGTCAGGAGCGCCGGGTCGGCGTTGACGAAGAAGATCCCGTACTTGGGGCGTGAGCCACCGAACGGATCCACCCCGGACTCCCATTCGAGGGTCACGCCCACGCCCACCGGCCAACCCGGTCGCCGGACCAGGATCCGCTCGTACTGGCGGCCACCATCGTGACGGCTGGTCTCCGCGGTCCCGTCCATCGCGCGGATGCGCTCCTCGATACCCGGCAACAGGCTTCCGAGCATCTCACGAGTGGCGGCAGTCACTTCCTTCTCGATCGAGGCCCACGCGAGGATGTCGTCGCGGTGTCGGAGGAAGAACTGGGTGCGCTCGTCGTCGAGCGGGTTGCTCATGTCGGCTCCGGGCTACGAGTGGCGCTGGGCGTTGAGGGTGGCGAGGTGCTGGACCGCACTCGCCCGTCCGGGGTCACCCGGCCTGTCGGGTGCACCCTCGAGCGCGCGCACCAGGGCCCGCCGGACCTGCGCATAGCCGAGCGAGCGCCACGCGGCGCATGCGACGTCCGACGTCGCCGTCACGGGCTCGCGGCCGCTGGGAGTCAGGAACACCCACCGCGTCTCGATCGGGTCCTGCGCCCACGGCCAGTACAGCCGCTCGCACTGGTCCGCCCCCTCGCCCGCGTCGAGCTTGTTCTCGATCACGATCACCAGCGACTCCAGGGTCATGACGAGGTCGGCACGCGCCTCGACCGTCAGGCCGGTCACATCGCTGACGCCGGACCGCGGCCACTCGAGGGCGATGTCGACGGCTCCGCCGGTGTCGATCGGCTCGCCCGGCCACGCCTCAGCGAGGAAGGCACGGAGGAAGCGGTCGCCCAGGCCGTGGCGGCCACTCGGGTTCAGCAGCCAGCCGATCAGACGGCTGTGGAACATCTCGTCGCGCTGGCGCCCGAGGATCGAGGGCAGGTCGCCGGGACCTGACACCCAGTTCCCCACCGCGCGGATGGCGGCGGCCTCGGCCCGGAGAGTTCGGAAGGTGTCCTCGTCCGGTGCGGCGGGCACCGGGACGCTGGCGTGCCACTCGCGGGCCAGCTCGGCGAACCGTTCCTCCAGCATCACGGCGCGCCGGGATCGGGGACGATGTCAACGAAGGACGCCGTGAGGGCTTCGTGCTGGGCAGCGACGACGTCGAGGCCGGCCAGCTGCGCGAGTCGGCGTGCCCGCTCATCGGCCACGCCGGCGAGCCCGCGTCCGGCGTTCTGGACGTTCTTGCGCCAGACGGGGAGGATCCGCTGGACCTCCGGATCCGGCGAGGCGCTCAGGCGCTCGAAGGTGGTGCGGACGGCCGCGAGCTTCTCCTGCGCCGCGGTTGCGCGGTAGGCGTAGAACCGATCGACCTTCTCCCGTTCCGAGGCCACCCGCTCACGGTTGGTGGACTCGAGCTCCGCCTGGCGGGCAAGGAGGCGGGTGATGACGGTCGTGTTGGCAAGCTCGACGGCGGCCTCGAAGCCATCCTCCGCGGTGGCGGTTCGGGCCGGTCCCCAGTCCTCCCGCTTGAGCCGGCCGGAGCGCTCCAGCAGCCACGCGGCCGTGTCCTCATCGAGCAGGCCTTCTCGGTCGACGAAGACCGGGATGACCTCCTTGGAGCCGACCACACCCTCGAACTCCAGCAGGTAGGTGAAGAACCACCCGCTGGCCGGCGCGTGATCGTCGGTCTTGATCAGGCGATAGCTCGTGCGCCCGCCGTACTCCCGGCTGCGCGATCGCGCGATGAGCGCGTCGACGATCTCGTGGCCGATCGCGAAGAACTCGAGCTCCTCGTGCTCTCGGGCGACGGAGGGATCGAAGGTGCCGCGACGGGACCGGCCTTCCTTCGCGAAGTGCGGAAACTCGTTCTCGAATGCGCCGTAGAGGCGCAGTTCGTAGGCGCCCTCCACCGCCTCGTCGCGGTTGATCGTTGCGCCGAGCTCCGAGAGGGCCGCCAGGGTGAACCGGCGGAGCATGTCGCTGTTGACCGGTCCGCGGTTGCCGAGCAACCGCTCGACCTCGTCCTTCCGGTAGGACTTGGTATCCATGATGAGGTCGGCGAGCCGCCGCTCGACTGTGCGCGCCTCGCGGACCCGGGCACCCAGCTGCAGGTCGAGATCCCGCAGGGCCCGCTTGCCCTCGGCATCTGCGAGGAGGAAGACCTTGCGCAGGTCGTTCTCGACCTCGCCCAGGATGGGATCGAGGCCGCCGATCGTCTCCTCGAAGACCCTGATCCGATTGGACAGGACGTCGAGCACGCGCTCCTCGATCGTGCCCAGCATCGAGAAGTTGAAGATCCTGACCGGGTGCTTCTGGCCGATCCGTAGCTCGAAGCACTGCCCATGTGTGCCACCTCCGTACTGGTTCTCCGACGGCGAGAACGCCTCGTTCACTGGCACTGCTCAGGCCGGTGCCGGCGCCCGCTTGGCTGGAGGGCGCGCTGAAGACAGGGTGTCCTGGCCGCACGTGCCCGTCGATGGTCGCGTCATCGACCCCTGGGTTGAGCGCCGCCGACCGTTCTGCCCGATCATCAACCCCATGACCGCCTCCCCGGAGCCCGGGCGCCTCCTCA
>DATCGK010000114.1:0-4035 GCA_036508975.1 Candidatus Limnocylindrales bacterium | reverse complement strand
ATCGTCCGCAGGGCGGCCAGCGCGAACGTGGTCTTGCCGGCGCCGGGCGTGGCAACGGCCAGGAAGTCCGGGTGCCGTGATGCCGAGAAGCGGGCGAGGGCGGCATGCTGCCAGGGGCGGAGTCGGACGCTGCGGGACATCGGGACCTGGTGCGGGGGGGGGTGGAGGCGCGGGAGTTCGGCGGGACGGGCGGCCGGGAACGCCGGTGCCCTCGCGCGGGCCCGCCAGTGTCGCACGAGGGCGGTTCCCGGGCCCCAGGCCTGCGGCACGGCGCGGCGCCCGGGCGTGGCCCGCGTGGCCGGTCGCCGGCGTGCTCCGGTCGGTATGCTGGGATGCATGAACACGTCGGAGACGATGAACGCGGTGCCCGTCGGCCTCGCGTCGCTGGTGGTGGCGGCCGGCGACAGGCCGGATTGCTGACGCGGCAGGACGACATCGGGGCCCGACTCAGGGCTTGCCCTCTTCACTCGATCGCTCCTGATCACACTGATCACCCGCGGCCGCGCCCATGACGCCGGACGCCTGGATCGCCGCGGCCGTCTTCGTCGTCGCCTACGTCCTGATCGCTCTCGAGCGCTGGGACCGGACGCTGATCGCGATGATCGGCGGCCTGCTCGTGGTCGTCCTCGGGGTCCTCGACCAGCAGGAGGCCTTCGCAGCAGTCGATCTCAGCGTCATCTTCCTGCTCGCGGGGATGATGGTGATCGCGTCGGTCCTCGCGCGGACCGGCTTCTTCGAGCTGGTAGCCATCCGCTCGGTCCGTCTCTCGAACGGCCATCCGATCCGGCTGCTCCTGATCCTGGCCACCGTGACCGCGGTCCTGTCCGCGTTCCTCGACAACGTGACGACGGTCGTGCTCATGACGCCGATCACGCTCTCGGTCGCCCGGCGGCTCGACATCTCACCGATGCCCTACCTCATCTCCGGGATCCTCGCCTCGAACATCGGCGGCACGGCGACCCTCATCGGCGACCCGCCCAACATCATGATCGGCGCGGCCGCAGGTCTCGGCTTCAACGAATTCCTGTTCAACCTCGCCCCGGTCGCGGTGCTCGTCTTCCTCGCCTTCCTCGTGATCGCCTGGTTCTCGTTCAGGGGGCACCTCCAGGTGCCCGACGAGCGGCGCGAGGCCGCGCTCGAGGAGAGGGAGGAGGGCGCGATCAAGGATCGGCCGCTCCTCATCCGCGCACTGGTGGTGACGGCCGCCACGATCCTCGGCTTCCTCTTCCACTCGGCCCTGGGCGTGGAGCCCGCGACGGTCGCCCTGCTCGGGGCGATGATGCTGATGCTCGTCGGAGGCCTCGACCCGCACCGGACGCTGCGCGAGATCGAGTGGTCGACGCTGTTCTTCTTCGTCGGTTTGTTCATCCTCGTGGAGGCGATCGTCCAGACCGGGGTCGTGGGCGGGATCGCCGATCGCCTGGCCGAGGCGACGCAGGGCCAGCCCGCTGTCGCCACGATCGGCGTCCTGTGGTTCTCCGCGCTCGCGTCCGCCATCGTGGACAACATCCCGTACACGGCCACGGCGATCCCGATCGTCCAGCGCCTGGGGGCGGGCGGGATGGCGGTCGAACCCCTCTGGTGGGCGCTGGCGCTGGGGGCCTGCCTGGGCGGCAACCTCACGATCGTGGGTGCCTCGGCGAACGTCGTCGTCGCGAACCTCGCCACGCGGGCCGGCCACCCGATCCGCTTCGTCGAGTTCCTGCGCTACGGCGCGGCCGTCGTCGCCGCCTCGCTCGTGATCTCGACGGGGTATCTCTGGCTGCGCTACCTGGCGTGACGCGGGCGCAGCGCAGAAGTCCGGTCCGCCGAGGGGCGACCTCGCGGGGGTTGCCCTCCGGGCCGTCCCGTTGCGGATCGTGCCCCCGGCCGGTCATCGGCGCCGTGATCTGCAATACACGGAGGCGCCGCCGCGAGAAGGAACGCCGGTCTCGTGCGCGCGCTCGCTCGACGGCGATGCCGCGGATGACGGCCCTCGCGCTTGAGAGCCCGACAGCGGGCGGCTACCCGCCGGAGACCAGCTCGGCCCGTGGCCGAAACGCGACGAGGCGCAACTGCTCCACGACCCGCTGCCGGGCCTCCGGGCTCCCGTCGTACCGCCAGCCGACGAGGTGGCCGATGACCCCGCGGACCACCGGCGCAGCCAGCCGGTTGCTCCGCTCGTAGTCGGCGAGAACCGCCGCCGCCTCGTCCGCGCCGAGGACCCGGTGCGTCGGGACATACCGCTCGCGCCCGATGCGAACCTCCCGGGCCAGCCCCGCCTCGACGTTGTGCAGCCAGCCCGTCCTCCTCCCCCAGGCGGCCATGACGATCGCCTCGCGGGTCGCAGGGTCGTAGCACATGACCTCGACGACGGTCTCCCGCCGCCGACCGGTCCGTCCCCCGATGGTCACCAGGAGCAGGAAGCGGCGACCGAGCAGGAAGCCGAGGTTGGCGTGGTAGAGATGGACGGGCAGCCCCAGCAGGAAGCGAAGCAACCCATTCGGTGGGGTGGGCTGGCGAGCCGCGCCGCCCGTGTCCATGTCGGTCATTGCGACCTTCACCGTCAACCGGCGCGCACGTCGCGGCGGCGGAACCCCAGCGCACCGATCGCCGCGAGCCCGAGCGCCAGTCCTGCGAGGGCCAGGTACCGCCATGCGGCCGTGGTGTCCGTGAGCGGGCCGCCACCGAACGCCCAGTCCCAGGGCGACACGTGGCGCCACGGGGCGAGGGTGGCGTTGAGCGGGAAGAGCGCCACCACGAAGTACCCGGCCACCGCCGCGGTGATCGCGAGGCCCAGGACCAACGACGGCCTCGGGATGAACCCCGCGATCGCGAGCGCAAGCCCCGCATAGAGCAGGGCAAGGAGGGCGCTCAGCAGCACCGTCGCCGTCACGTTGGGCACGGGAAGATCCAGGCCCGTCGCGGCATCGAACGCCAGCTGGGCGACGAGGGTGACGGCGGCGACGAGGATGACGGCGATACCGACGGCGGCGGCCCGTCCGATCCACAGCGCGACACGGGACACGGGCTGCGCGAGATACAGCTCCAGGCGACCGGCGTCCTCCTCGGCCGCGGTCTGGCCGTTCGCCATCGCCACCGCGGCACCGATCATGAGCAGGGGGATCAGGAACTCCCACAGGTTGCCACGCAGGAAGCCGGCCGGCGACCCGACGTCCTGCATGCCGAGCGCAGCGACGAGCTGGCTCGGCATCTGGTCGAACGCCTGGCTGATCGCGGACGAGCCCTTGAACGCCGGCCAGAACGCGACGGTGGCGCCGATGAGCAGCGCCAGGGCCACGCTCCAGGCGATGCTGGCCCGGCGCAGCGCGCGCCCGGGAACGAGCACGAGCTCCCACATCCCGCTCATCACTCCTCCGCATAGAGGTCGAGGAAAGCCTCCTCCAGATCGGGCTCCTCGACCAGCATGCTCGTGACACGGTGGCGTGCCAGGACCGCGAGCAGGGGCTCGATCGACCCGGAGAGCACCGCCGTAAGCCGGCGGTCATCGATCGTCGCATCGGCGAGACCGGGCAGATCGGCGAGCTCCGCCGCCGGCGGGTCGTCGCCGAACCAGACCTCGACGCGCTGCCGGGCACGGCCGCGCAGCTCCTCGACAGTCCCCAGCGCCACGATCCTCCCACCCCGCAGCATCGCCACGCGGTCGGCCGCCCGCTGGACCTCGCTGAGGACGTGGGAGGAGAGGAAGACCGTCCGGCCGCGCTCCCGCTCCTCGCGGACGAGGCGCAGGAACTCGTGCTGGACGAGTGGATCGAGCCCACTCGTCGGCTCGTCGAGCACGAGCAGCTCCCCGTCGGTGAGAAACGCGAGCAGCAGCGCGACCTTCCGGCGGTTGCCACTCGAGAGGTCACGCAGGCGGCGCCCGAGATCGAGCCCGAGGCGCCCGGCCAGCTCGTCGCGCCGGGCGCCGTCGTTGCCCCCACGCAGGCGCCCGATGCTCGCGACCAGCTCTGCCGCGGTCAGCCGCTCCGGCAGCCGGAGCTCGCCCGGGAGGTAGCCGACGCGGTCACGGACCTGGACACCGGCTCGGTGAGG